>JAYTSN010000001.1:0-2524 GCA_043745625.1 Aestuariivirga sp.
TAAATTGTGACAATGCAATGGTGAAATGCTGAAATGCATAAAGCCATGCATAAAATGGTTAACTGCCCAGAACTGTCTATTTTTTTCTTTTCAGCTCAACCACCTTGCCGCTGGTTTGTGGTTCACAAAACGCGGCCCATGCGTCCATGAGTTTGCGGCGCTTTTCGAATAGGTCGCCACGCCGATAGGCCGCTTCCGCCTTGTTACCGATTGTGTGGGCCAAAGCCATTTCACACACTTCATGGGCAAATGAGGTTTGCTCGCTTGCCCAATCACGGAAAGTGGAGCGGAAGCCGTGAACTGTGATTTCAGTTTGCCCCATACGTTTGAGAAGCATGGTCATAGCCATATTTGAAAGCGGCTTGCCTTGCGCATTGCCAGCAAACACATGGTCATTGTGGCTAAGTTTCAGTTTTTGAAGGGATTGCAGAATATCCAAAGCGCGGGCCGTGAGCGGAACGCGGTGTTCTTGCCCCGCTTTCATGCGGATGGCTGGAATAATCCAAACACCTTTTGCCAGATCAAATTCAGACCAAATGGCATTCAAGATTTCGCCGGAACGTGTGGCCGTGAGAATGCAAAGCTCTAAGGCCAGTGCGGCGGTGGATTGCTTGGCCCGCAAGGCAGTGAGAAGTGTTGGTAGATCATCATAAGGCAGGGCGGCATGGTGGCCCCGTGTGAGCCTTTGGCGGGCTGGCAAAATGGCTTTGAGGTGGCCTTTCCAGCGGGCAGGATTTTCTAAACCATCCCGCATACCTTGTGCTTTGGCCGAATCCAACACGTTTTCAATCCGGCCTCTCAGACGTGAAGCGGTTTCAGGGATTTTAGCCCAAATCGGCTGCAACACTTTCAGCACGTCTGTGGTGTCGATTTCGTTCACGGGCTTTGAGCGAATAGGGGCGCAATAAGTTGTGAGCGTCATAGTCCATTGCGCTTTGTGTTTATCGTTGCGGAATTTGGGGCCATGGGCAGTGAGATAGTCATCGGCAAAGCTGCCAAAGCTTGGAACGCCGCGTTCGGCAATAGCGCGGGCAGATTTGCCCATGACCTTCACAGGGTCATCGCCTGAATTAATCACCTTGCGGGCTTCAATCGCCTTCTCACGGGCTTGCGCAAGGGTCACATGGCCATTTGCAGCGCTGCCTAAGCCCAATTCACGGCGCTGGCCCCCAAAGGCATAGAGAAACACCCAACGCTTGCTTCCGGCCTTTGTAATCGAAAGGTAAAGGTTATCACCCGCATTGTGTCGGCCCGCTTTGGTAAGCGTTTCCACTGTTCTTGCGCTTGAAACTGCCAATCTCTTTGCCATCGCGTCCAATCCTGCCCCACAGCCTGCCCCACACGATAACGCGGTTCGGGGCGAACGTCAACGGACGTTAGAAAATGGTGGTGAATAAGATAGATGAATGAAATAGGGGTTATTTGAAACATTGGCGAACAAGAGCGGAAGTCAGAAAATCAATGTTAGGCGGTCTCCCTCTCCGCCATTCGTTCCTGATCCCAATTATTTCCAGAAAAAGCGGTCAGCATCCTCATAAACTTCTAATCGCACGCTCCTTATGGCACAAGTTTTGCTATCATTCCTAATGTGTCGCAGAATGGCATTTTTCAGGGGAGTTGTAGATAATGAAGTTAGGTCTAATTGGATTGATGGCAGCAGGTTTAATGTTCGGCATTGCCAACGCCGACGCAAAGCCAGTGGCCACCAAAAAATGGACGCTCGGTGGTTTTGCCCATCCCGAAAGTGTTAAACTCGATCTCGCCCACGGTGTGCTTTATGTAACCAGCATTGGCGGCGGCCCTTTGGATAAAGACGGCAACGGTTTTATTTCCAAAGTTTCTAAAGATGGCAAAATGCTTGAAGAAAAGTGGATCACCGGTTTGAACGGGCCCAAAGGCATCGTGATCAGCGGCTTTAAAATGTATGTGACCGACATTGATCAAATGATCGAAATTGATACGCGCACCAAGGCCGTTGTGAAATACGACGCAGTTGGCGCCAAATTCTTGAACGATCCTGCCATTGATGCAGAAGGAAATATTTATGCCTCAGACATCGCCAAATCCACCATCTGGCAATTGAAAGATGGCAAGATGAGCGTGTGGTATGACAAGCCCGGAATGCAAAATCCAAACGGCTTGCGCGTCATCCGCGGTGATAAATTGCTGGTGGCCAGTTTTGGCACAGGCATGCATGATGATGGCGCGATGGATAAAAACGGTAATCTATTCACCATCGATCTCAAAACCAAAGAATTGAAGAACTTTGGCGATGGCCGCCCAGTTGGAACTCTTGATGGCTTGGAGCGCGATTATCACCACGGCTTTTTCGCCACAGATTTTAACCACGGCGCTTTATACGACATTCAAAGAGATGGCTCATTTGCAACCATCCTGACCTTAAAACCAGGCTCTGCCGATATGGATCAATATGATTTCGGCAAAACCGTAGTCATCCCCCAAATGCTGGAAAACCAAGTCGACGGTTATTCTGTGCAGTGGTAACGAAATAATATTTTGAGAG
>JAYTSN010000002.1:0-7378 GCA_043745625.1 Aestuariivirga sp.
AACTATGATTGGGTGGCATGCTTAGATTTTTCGGATGGCTATTTGGCGCAATGTTCATGATCGTATTGGGTCTGGCAGCTGCGGCCGTTTATATAATCAGTGACGTATCGAAAGATTTGCCGGACTATAAACAATTGGCATCCTGGGAGCCGCCCGTCATGACGCGGATGCATGCCGCTGATGGTTCGCTGCTTGCAGAATTTGCCGAAGAGCGCCGTCTGTTCGTGCCCATCGATTCCGTTCCAAAGCGCCTCATCCAGGCCTACATGTCCGCAGAAGATAAAAATTTCTACCAACACAACGGGCTTGATTGGAAAGGCATCACCAGCGCAGTTATCCGGTTTGTGCAGGTGAAGCTTACTCATCACGGTCAGATCGTTGGTGCCTCAACAATTACGCAACAGGTGGCAAAAAACTTTTTGCTTGGCAATGAACAGACCATGACGCGAAAATTGAAAGAAGCGCTCATTGTTCAACGCATCGAAGGCGCTTTTACAAAAGATCAAATTCTTGAACTTTATCTCAATGATATTTTTCTCGGCCTGAATTCATATGGCATCGCGGCGGCTTCGCTTAATTATTTCGGCAAACCGCTTGATAAATTGAGCTTGGAGGAGATGGCCTATCTTGCTGCTCTGCCAAAAGGGCCAAACAACTATAATCCATTTAAATATCCAGAACGTGCCTTGGTACGCCGCAATTGGGTTCTGCAGCAAATGTTCCAGAACGGTTATATAACACAAGCCGAGTTGACTGAAGCGCAAGCCAAACCATTCAAAGTTAATCCGCGTCCATTTGGCGTTCAGCTGTTTGCTGCTGAAGGATTTGCGGAAGAAGCGCGCCGCGATTTGGTGCAGATGTATGGCAAGGACGCGTTGAATAAAGGTGGCTATTCGGTTCACACAACGCTTGAACCAAAAATGCAGATCTACGCAAGGCAAGCTTTAGCACGTGGACTTATCGGCTTTGATCGTAAGCGGGGCTTTAGAGGCGCAATCCAACATGTTGAATTGGAAGGTGGCGACTGGGCGAAATATTTATCCACAATTCGTTTAGCCGCCGACGCTGCCCCATGGCGCGCAGCAATCGTGACTGGCTTAGCTGAAGATTCAGCGACCATCGGTCTGCAACCCAAATTTCTGGCCAACGGCCAGTTGGCCGACGATCGCGAGACAGGTACAATTCCTTTGGCCCTCATGGCATGGGCCAGAAAATATGTTGACGGCACCGAGCTTGGCAAAGAAATTAAAACTGCAGCGCAAGTTCTCAAGGTAGGTGATATTATTTATGTGGCCCCTTCAGGCCAGCCGCAGCAATATCATTTAGTGCAATTGCCCGATGCTGAAGGCGCAATGGTGGCGATGGATCCCCACACCGGTCGTGTGTTAGCCATGGTTGGCGGATTTTCCTATGGCAGTAGCCAATTTAACCGCGCCGTGCAGGCCACAAGACAACCTGGCTCGTCATTTAAACCAATCGTTTATGCGGCCGCTTTAGACAATGGCTATTCACCTGCTTCAGTTCTTCTGGATGCGCCGGTGGAGTATAAATTGCAAAACGGTGATGTTTGGAAACCAAAAAATTATGAAAAGAATTTCTTTGGTCCTTCCACTTTGCGGCGCGGCATTGAACAATCACGCAACACCATGACGGTGCGACTTGCCGATAGTTTGGGCATGACAAAAATCGCTGACTTGGCGCAGCGACTTGGCATTTATGACAAGATGCCCCACCAACTTGCAATGGCTTTGGGAGCAGGCGAAACCACGCTACTTAAAATGACGACGGCTTATAGCATGATAGCCAATGGGGGGCACAAAGTTGAAAGTACATTGATTGACCGTATTCAAGACCGCTACGGCCACACAATCTATCGCCACGACGAGCGCGAATGCACAGGCTGCAAACAAGAAAAATATGATCCTAATACGCCAGAACCTGAGCTGATTGACAACCGCGAACAAGTGATGAACCCCTACACCGCATATCAAATCACGTCGATGATGGAAGGCGTTGTCGAGCGTGGTACTGGCAAGAAAATGTTGGTTTTGGGAAAACCTGTTGCGGGCAAAACCGGAACCACCAATGATGAGCGCGATGCTTGGTTTGTGGGCTTTACACCTGACTTAACTGTTGGCGTTTACGTAGGTTATGATAATCCCAAACCCATGGGCAAAGGCCGCACAGGCGGCGAACTGGCAGCACCCATCGTGGCAGATTTCATGAAGCTTGCATTGAAAGACAAAGCCGCCGTTCCATTCCGTGTGCCCCGCGCTATTGAGCTTATCCCTATTCATGTGAACACAGGTAAACGCGGCGTATTTGGCGAGGATGGTGTTATCTTGGAAGCGTTTAAGCCAGGCGATGAACCACCGTCCAATACTGTCTTTATTGGTAACGTGGCCTCGAATGTTCCAAAACAACAAGGTGCTGGTGTGGTGCTGGTTCCACCTGCATCACCCGATGGTGGGTTGACGCAAGCAGGCAACGGCCTCTATTGAGCGCCTAACTTATAATCTAGTGGATAAAAATTATGCGCGCTGAAATGATTAAACTTGTCGAAGAAATTGAGCAATCCTTGGGTTTGCTCCGGAGGCATCTTTGACTGGGATAATTCCGTCCGTGAACTAGCCGAGCTTAACGCAAAAGCTGAAGATGCTTCGATTTGGAACGACGCGCAAAAAGCCCAAGAGGTGATGAAGAAGCGTCAGGATTTAGATAACCGCATTAGCGGTATACTAAAAATCCAAACCACAATGGCCGACAACATTGAGTTGATCTCAATGGGCGAAGCTGAAGGCGATCATTCCATTGTTGTGGACGCCGAAAAAGCTTTGGCCGCGCTCAAAAAAGATGTTGCCTCTGCCGAGCTCGACGCACTGCTATCAGGCGAAGCCGATGGCAATGACAGCTATTTGCAAATCAATGCCGGAGCAGGGGGCACCGAAAGCCAAGATTGGGCATCAATGCTCATGCGCATGTATGTGCGCTGGGCCAACCTCAACAAGTTCAAAGTTGAAGTGCTTGACCAGCATGACGGTGAAGAAGCTGGCATCAAATCTTGCACACTGCAAATCAAAGGCAAGAACGCTTACGGCAAATTGAAAACTGAATCGGGCGTGCACCGCCTCGTCCGGATTTCGCCTTTCGATTCAAACGCGCGCCGCCACACGTCATTCTCGTCGGCTTGGGCCTATCCGGTGATTGACGACAACATCAACATCGAAATTATTGATAGTGATTTGAAGGTTGATACTTACCGTGCATCAGGTGCCGGTGGTCAGCACATCAATACCACCGACTCTGCAGTGCGCATTACCCACATCCCCACAAACATCATTGTGGCCTGCCAAGCCGAACGCTCGCAACACAAAAACCGTGCAACCGCGATGAAGATGCTGAAAGCGCGACTTTACGAGCGCGAACTGCAAATGAAGCAGGACAAGGTGGATGCCGCCAATGCCAAGAAAACCGATATTGGCTGGGGCCATCAAATCAGGTCTTATGTTTTGCAACCCTATCAATTGGTGAAAGACCTGCGCACTGGCTTTACCAGCACGAATCCGACCTCAGTTTTGGGCGGTGAAATCGATGATTTTATTCAAGCGTCACTGGCCCAAAAAATCCACGGCAATGCGCCGGGGCAAGTGGATGATATTGATTAGAAAGTCTTGATTTTAGAATTAGAAAAAACAACACTGTTATAAATCGTCATCCCGGCGAAGGCCGGGATTGGGCTTTGATAGACCCGGTAAGCCCGGCCAGGACCTTCGCCGGAATGACGGATATTGGTGTAATTTTAAATTAAATGACAGTCGCTTTAAATTTGTTTTGGTGACTTGAACGGACGCACATTTTCAGAAATCTGATCGAGCTTGCCAGATTCTGGAGCGTCTAATTTCGCAAATATATCAACCGTTTTTCCGGGGGCCGGCTGAGCGTGCCTGATAGAGCCCAAAACAAAAGCCCCATTTTCAATGCTAATCGTTTCATTTGTCACGTCGCCCTCAACATGAGCGCCCGCTTCGATTTGAACATGAATACCGTTAATCGGGCCAACTACCCGCCCGCGAATGTAAATAATATCAGCCGTAACTTCGCCGCGCACTTCGCCCCGTCTATCGATTAAGCACGTGTGAGCGCGAACCGAACCATGGATTGCGCCATCAATATGGATTTCGCCTTCGCTCATCAAATCACCATGAACGGTTGTGTCGCGAGCAATATACGATGGCTCTGCGCTGATGACGGGTTGTTTTGGAGCAGGTGGTTTCGAGCGTTTGAAAATCATGACGACCTAATCGATTCTTTCTCATCTGGATGCCATCCAGCCCATACCCTTAAAGCCTTCTCGAACACTTGTCATCGGGTAAGCTTTGCCTTTCTTTAGCCAAGCTTTGGTGGCCATTACGTTGAAATATGCGTATAAATTAGATTGATGTGCGGCAAACCGAATCCCTTTCCCGGTTGCGTATACGAGGACGATGAGTTTGAGGCGGAAACTTGCAAAAATAACGGCCTGGAGTTTTTTGGCCGTATTTTTACTCATTCTATTAGGTATTGGCACCTTTGCGTGGAGGCTCTCGCAAGGGCCGATGGCAATTTCATTTTTGAACAATCGCATCGAGCAAGCAATCAACGGTCAACTTAAAGACATGAAGGTGAAATTGGGAACGGCCGTTCTCGAGCTCGACCAAAATTCACATGTTCCGCATATCAGGTTTCGCAATTTAGTGCTCTCCGATTCGACAGGAGCGGTAATAGCGAGTGCACCGCGCGCCGCCGTTACCTTGGATAGTTCAGCTTTATGGAGTGGCCAGATTACTGCGCGCAGCTTGGAACTCATCGGCCCAAAAATAAGCGCAAGACGAAATATTGATGGCTCGGTTGAACTTGGCGTAGGTGGCCAAGATACGGGGGAATCATCAGCTGATCAAAGTGGAAAATCCGACCGCATGGGTAATCCACACCCTGATGTAACCAATCAAACATCGGGAGCAAAGTTGATTGCAATATTGGATGATCGCAGCGCTGATGGCGCACTCTCTTCTCTCGAAGACATACGCGTGAGTGCGGCTACGATAAGTGTTTACGACGAGGCAAATTCAGCAAATTGGTTTGCACCGAATGCTGATCTTACGTTTCGAAAAATGCCATATGGTTTTGTTATTCTGGCAAAAGCCGAAGTGGACACCGCAAAAGATCCCTGGCACACCGAATTTTCAGTAACGTATCATCACGAACAGAAAAATTTTGCCGTAAGCGCCACGGTCGATAATGTGATTCCAGCCGATGTATCGGACAAAATATTTGCACTTTCACAATTTGCCAAAGTCCGCATTCCATTGGCAGGGCATATTGAGCTTGAGGCGACCGACAATGGTACCGTAACGGCTGCCTCAGCAGAATTCACGGCAGGCAAGGGCCGCCTCAGCTTGCCGGATTTCGTAGCCCAACCCATCGACATTGATAATGGAACACTGAATTCAAAGTATCGGCCAGACCAAGGAAGTTTTGACATTGTAGACTCGTTCCTTGTCCTCGGCGGTTCGAGGGCTGACCTATCAGGCACTATAACCCCAGTGCGCGGCCCGGACGGAAAATTATCTGCAGTGAAAATTCAGATGAAGGCTCATAACGTCAGTTTGAATCCCGCAGGTGCAAAAGCAGAGCCAATCATCGTTGACCGTGTGGAGTTTGCGGGCCAAGCCGGTGTTACGGATGCCAGCTTGGAAATTGAAGATTTCGTTGTCATGTCCGGCAACACAGGCGTTCGCATGCGGGGTTCGGTTAGCAATGGTGAACGCTCACCAGCCATTCATTTAGCAGGTCGAGTGCGCGATGTTTCGGCCGAGTTTCTTAAAACCATATGGCCTCCGATCATCGCTCCAAATTCACGACACTGGATTAGTGAAAATGTAATTTCAGGTCGTGTTTCCGAGGGTACGTTTCAAGTTAACTTGAGTGCTGACGCATTGGCCAAAGCCAAGCAAGAAAAAAAATTACCAGAAAATTCGGTAGATTTTAGTTTCAAACTCAAAGATGTGAGCACCAAATATTTGAAAACGATGCCGATCCTTACCAATGGCGCAGGTGAAGGCGGGCAACACGACAACAATTTTAAATTGAATATCAGTGCGGGCCAATCTAGTTTGGAAAATGGCCAAACGATAAAGTTGAACGGTGGAAGTTTTCTCGCAAAAAATGTGATGTTAGACGAAGTGCCGGGCATATTTGCCTTTGAACTTTCGGCACCTATCTCAACCATGCTGGCATTCGCCAGCCAGCCTGAACTCAACGTTATGAAATTCAATGTCGACGAACTGGGCAAATTAAAAGGCAAGGCCGAAGCCTCAATTGGCCTCAAGCTGCCGCTGATTGATGATGTTCCAAAGGACCGAATTGATTTCAGCACGGATGTCAAACTTGTCGACGTAGAGCTTCCAGATATTGCACCAGGACTTGATCTTTCTGATGGTCAATTTAAAGTTGATCTATTCCCAGACTCGATTTCAATTTCGGGCCCTGCAAAGTTGAATGGGTTGCCCGCTCAAATTCAATGGCAAAAACCGCGCAGTGGTGGCCAAGCCAAAGCATCGATCACCGCGACTTTGGATGAAAAGACGCGTGATAAAATGGGTATGAAGTTGACGGACTATATTTCAGGACCGATGCCAATCCATGCGACGATTGAAAAAAATGACGCGGGCGATGCCGAAGTAGCAATCGATGCCGACCTTTCTCAAATTAAAATGAAACTAGCGGCCCTAAGTTGGCGGCGTGATGCAACGCCGGGCACCAAAGTTACTTTTAAACTGCGCAGCACATCCGAAGGCAGAAGCATCGATAATTTTGTGCTTGATGGTGATGGCCTGCATTTACGCGGAAATATAAAAACCAACTTGAAAGGCAAGCTGCAATCCGTCGTCATGGATCAGATCAAACTGGACGAAGATAATGTTTTTTCAGCACGCGTTGTCCCAGGCGAGGGCACAGTTGATTTAACGATTTCGGGCAAAAATTTCGATGCGCGGCCATACATTAAATCGCTCGCATCGCCCGCTGCTCCACCACAAAACAAAACGGCTCCAACAACTGCCGAAGGCCAAGACTTCACGTTGCGCGCGCATTTTGACCGCGTGACTGCCAATCGCGGCGAAACGCTGACAGACGCAAACGCTGTTTTGCGCGCAAGGGCAGGCAAAATTGCCGAAGCCGATATCAACGCGAAATTTTTAAGTGGCCAGGCTTTGAATGTGACTATTGTTCCTCTGCCAACAGGGCGCGAATTTCGCGTGAGCACCAATGATGGTGGTTCAGTGTTACGTGCTGCAAACTTCTATTCGAAAATTGCAGGCGGACAGCTGAGGTTTTATGC
>JAYTSN010000003.1:0-7337 GCA_043745625.1 Aestuariivirga sp.
ACGCCGGGTTCGGTCATCGCCAAGCAATCGGCTTTTTCGCCCCGCACGGCGGGCAGGGTATAGCGCTCGCGTTGCTCGGTGTTGCAAGCCATCAAAATGTTCGAAGGCCTGCCGACACACGTCCAGTGCAGAGCATAATTGGCGCGGCCCAATTCTTTTTCATAAAGGCACCAGGTTAAAGTATCGAGGCCAGCACCGCCAACTTCGACTGGCATGTTGGCGGCAAATAATCCGGCGGTGTTAGCTTTGGCTTTCAATTCATCGCGCAGCTCTGGTCGAAGTATGCCAGTTTCCTCCACCTCCTTCTCATGCGGATAAAGTTCATTGGCGACGAAATCCTTCGTCGTCTTGATGATCATCTGTTGTTCGTCGGAGAGGGAGAAATCCATGGTCTTTTACTTTATGTGAAATGTTTCAGTGTGGCCATCCACGCCGATGGCTTGGCCGGAAATCATGCGGGCAGAAGGTGATGCTAAGAATAAGGCCATGGCGGCGATTTCTTCAGGCTCCACAAAGCGCGCAACAGATGAACCTTCAATGGTTTCTTTTTCGATGACTGAAAAAGGTACACCCCGTAAATCAGCTTCGCCTTGGATCACGCGGTTGATACGGTCACCGCGCACTGTGCCGGGGCAGATGGCGTTTGATGTCACGTTGAAAGGGCCCAACTCAATGGCGAGAGATTTTGTGAGGCCGATCACCGCCCATTTTGATGCGGCATAGGGTGTTCGGTTGCCGAAGCCGAAGAGGCCTGCGGTTGATGAGAGGTTTATGATGGTGCCCGATTGTTGCGCTTTGAGAAGAGGGGCAGAACGCCTTGCACACAGAAAATAGGAGTCGATGCCAACTGCAAGGCATTCGCGCCATTCTGCAAAGTCAATGTCGTCGATGGGGGCAGTGGGGCCTTTGATGCCGGCATTATTCACCATCACATCCAGCCCGCCTAAATCTTCGAGCGCTTCATCAAACCATTCTTCAACTTGCGCTTCGGAGGTTACGTCAACATGGGTTGCGCCGATTTCTGGGTATTCTTCGCGAAAGGCATCGAGAGCTGCTTCGCTCACATCGCAGATGTGAACGTGTGCGCCCTCATCATGAAAGGCCTTGGCGATGCAGCGGCCAATGCCAGTGGCGGCGGCGGTGATCATGACGCGTTGTTGCATGTTGGGTTCTCCTAAATGTCCTCTACCGCTTCAGCGGGAGAGGAAGGGGACCCACATTGCAATTGCAATGTGGGATAGGTGAGGGGAATTCAGGTTTGGAGTCACTTACCCTCACCTTTCCCGTCGCTTCGCAACGGGCCCCTTTCCTTTCCCGCTTTGCGGTAGAGGACGTTTTTGCTCCCGCGCAAGCACAAGCCCCGCACCGATCTTATGCTTCTTAAACAGCTTCATCATATCCACCAGAATCGCATTGCGTTTGGCTTCCATTTGGGCGACGGTTTTTCCTGCGGCTTGGTTTTCGCAACCCTCGATCAATCTTGTTTCCAGCGCATCATTCCATTTTGGGAATTTCAAATCTGTCCACGGCAATTCCAATGTGGGGTCAAACTGTTTCATAAAATCGCGCATGCCGCCGGGGCCGCCTGCGAGGTGGTAGGTTTGGAACGAGCCCATGAAGGCCCAGCGCATGCCGGCTGAATATACAATCGAGTCATCGATATCACCTGTGGTGCCGATGTCTTGATCCAGGATATGCAAGGCTTCGCGCCAGAGGGCTTCTTGCAGTCGGTCGCAGATGTAGCCGTCGATTTCTTTTTTCAAGCGCAATACTTGCATGCCGATTGATTCAAAATAAACGCCCGCGCGATCCATGGTGTCTTTGGATGTCTGCTTGCCGGGCACAGTTTCAACGAGTGGCAACAAGTAAACTGGATTGAACGGGTGGCCGATGATCACGCGTTCGGGGTGTTTGCATTCGGATTGCAGATCAGTGGGCAGGAAACCTGAAGACGAAGATGAGATGATCACATCCGGATTTGCAATTGCATCAATATCTTTGAACAATTTTATTTTGAGGTCTTTGCGTTCAGGTGCTGCCTCATGGATAAACTGCGCTTTGCTGGCCATGTGAGCAAGATCAGTGGTGAAGCTGAGCTTACCTTTTTTCTTTGGCTTGCCCAAAAGCTGTTCCATCGAAGGCCATGCCACTTTGATGGCGGCTTTGAGTTTCGCTTCGGCTGTTGGTGATACGTCATAGGCGATCACATCGATGCCACGGATTAACAGACGTGCAGCCCAACCTGCGCCGATCAGGCCTGTGCCTGCGATGCCGACGGTTTTGATTTTCATTTCTTCAATCCCAAAATCGCGCGGCCTTCATCTGGTGTGGCCACTCTCGTCCCTAGAATTTCGATGATCTTTACAGCCCGTTCAACCAGCGTGCCATTGGACGCAAAAACGCCCTTGTCGAGATAGAGATTATCCTCCAGCCCCACACGCACATGGCCGCCCAGCAACACGGCTTGCGCCACGGCTGGAAATTCATTTCGGCCAATACCGAAGGCAGCCCAGATAGCACCCTCTGGCAGTTGTGATTTTTGATAGGCCATGGTTTCAGTGTTGAACGGTGCGCCCCACGGAATGCCGAGGCAGAGTTGATAAAGCGGCGGGCCATCGATCAGGCCTTCCTTCACCAGCTGATTGGCAAACCACAAGTTTCCCGAATCGAAGATTTCCATTTCAGGTTTGACGCCGTAAGATTTGATCAGACGGGCTTGCTCGCGCAGTTGGGTTGGGGTTTGGATCATGATGGATTGGCCATCGCCAAAATTCAGCGTGCCACAATCGAGCGTGCAAATTTCTGGTCGCAGTTCTTTGATGTGGAGCAACCGTGTGGCCGGGCCAACCAAATCTGTGCCTTGGCCCCATTTCATCGGCTCTTCCCCATCACCTACCATCAGGTCGCCACCCATGCCCGCCGTCAAGTTGATGATCACATCAGTGTTCTTGGCGCGGATGTGTTCCATCACTTCAGCATAGAGGTTTACATCGCGCGTGCCTTTGCCGGTTTTTAAATTGCGCACATGGCAATGAACAATGGTGGCCCCCGCAGAAGCCGCTTCAAGTGCTGAGTCGGCAATTTGCTGCGGGGTCACCGGAATAGCTGGGTGTTTGCCCACGGTATCGCCAGAGCCGGTGACCGCGCAGGTGATAATGACTTTTGGTTGCATGTTGTTCTCCCTGTGACCAAGATAAATCAAACATATAGCATTTGGGGAGCGAATCCGCCTGTGGCCCACTGTTTTCCGACATATGGCTTGGCGAAGTGGATTTTCTGTTCTAATCTTGTTTTTTGAGCGGGGGCTTAATAGGAGGAGTTTCAAATGAAACCATCGAATGTCTTCTTTTTAGCTTTTGCGACTTTGTTTTTGAGCTTTACTTCGGCACAGGCTGCCGAACAAGACTTTGTAAAACCAAAAGTCGGGATATTTAGGCTTGATTGGTGCAAGGTTTGGGCTGGCCAGTGCGGCAAGCCCGCAGCAGACAAGTTCTGTCAGACCAAAGGCTTCACCCAATCTAATAACTTTGAAGAAGCTGTTGATATTGGTGCTTCAACACCCACAATTATCATTACTACTGGCCAACAATGTGCTGATCCTAGCTGCGATGGATTTACGTTCATCACCTGCGAAAAACCAGATGCGGCTCCGCCGCCACCGCCTGGTCCGTCTCCTGGTGGGGGCGGCGGTGATGAACGCACTTACTTCAAACCCAAAATTGGAAGCTACCGTCTCAACTATTGCGAAACTAAGGGGTCAGGCTGTGGTCAAGATGCTGCTGACGCTTTCTGTGATGCTAGGGGCTATGATGAAGCTTCAGACTTTGTGCAATCATCGCCTGTTCCTCCTGGTGTCAAACCATCGCGGTTTATTGGCAACAATAAGCTCTGCAAGGGGCCGGGATGCTATGCCTTTAATTCGATCACGTGTGAGCGGCAGCCTTAATTGAAAGTTGGGCGGGTGTTTAAGCGCCCGCCTGCCAATTTTTGATTGCTTCCAACGGATAGAGAAGCATGATGATGTTCAGTGTTAAATTATCGCGGATCACATAGAGCGTTAACAGCTCCATAGCGAGGGCGGCAATCAGCGTGATTTTCCATGGCAGTTTGGATGCTATAAAAAAGCCCACGATCATAAAGCCGATGTCGCTGGTGGAGTTGATGATGCTGTCGCCAAAATAGTCCAGCGATATAGTTCCTTCGCGGTAGCGATTGATGATGAAGGATGAATTTTCGAGAAGTTCCCATCCGCCTTCGATAAGTGTGGCGGCAAGAAGCCTGTAAGCCAGCGGCCATTTCCGGACGAGCAACCATGTTACACCAAAGAAGATGAAACCATGGATGATGTGCGAGAGTGAATACCAATCCGCAATGTGTTGCGAATTTTCAGAACTGTTGACTACGCCTTCCCAGAATTTGACATAGCCGCATTTGCAGATGAGCAAACGGCTTTGGGTGTATTCAATAAGGCCTACGGCAACAACGACGAGAGCAACTGGGATGTAAGGTAATAGCTTTTTCATTCCCCCGTTTTAAAATAGGCATCGTTAATTTTTTAAGCATCAACGCTTGGAATTTCCAACATTTGCACACCAGCGATTTTCCAGCTTCCGTCTGGCTGTTGTTGCATTGCATAAACCGCCTCGTAGCGTTTTCCGTCTGAAGCCGTGATGATAACGTGTTGGGCGGGCCGGCCCAGAGTATCGGTTTTAAGTTCGGTAAACACATATTTTGAATTTTTGTAGATCGGCCCATAGCCGCGCTTTACCATTCCCATAAAGGTATCGACATTGGGGAAAATGCCTTTGACGATGGGGGCTGCAAAGGAATAGGCGGTTTGATAGTCATCCTTTTTGAATGCCTCGAGCTGGCCGGAAATAACAGTTTGAAAAGCTTGCTGATCAGCGCTTTCGGCTTTGACAGGGGTCAGCAGGAAAATGAACAAAATTGCAGAGATCAGAAATCGGAACATGATTTACCTCGCTTTAGAATATGATGTCTTGCTTTTCATACGCTGGCAAATCACAATTGGTTTAGGAGCTTTATTATGGATCATTCAGTTTTAGAAACGGCGTCAGCCTGGTTGGGGCAAAAGCGGCAGGTGGCTTTGGCGACCGTGATCGAGACTTGGGGGTCGGCGCCTCAGCCTGTGGGCAGCCAGTTAGTGATCGATGCTGATGGCAACTTTATGGGTTCGGTTTCGGGTGGCTGTGTTGAAGGCGCAGTGATTACCGATGCCCTGGATGTTATGAAAACGGGTGAACCCAAAATTTTAGATTTTGGCGTGGCCGACGAGACGGCTTGGAAAGTGGGCCTGGCTTGTGGTGGCAAGATCCGGATTTATGTGGAGCCGCTTTTGTGAACGTTGAAATACTCGACGCGATTTTAGATGCGCGGCGAAATCGCCGTTCCATTGCAGTGATCACTGAGTTGGGATCTAATGTGCAGCGTGTTGTATATCGCGCAGATGCAGTCGAAGCATTGGATAAGCGGTTTCGGTTTGATCAATCTGGAACCGAGAAATCCGAAGCAGGCGAAAGCTTTGTGGCCATTCATAATCCTCCTTTGCGGTTGATCGTCATCGGCGCGGTTCACATCGCACAAAGCATAATCCCTATGGCGCAGGCTGCAAACTATGAGGTGACGGTGATAGACCCGCGCGGGGCATTTGCCACTGGTGCTCGGTTTCCGGGTGTGACGTTAATTGAAGACTGGCCGCAGGATGTTTTGCCGAAGCTTGGGCTTGATGTGCGCACTGGTTTTGTGGCGCTGACACATGATCCAAAGATTGATGACCCGGCGCTTGATTTGGCTTTGCGGTCGGACGTGTTTTACATTGGCGCTTTGGGATCGAAGAAAACCCAAGGCTCTCGGGCAGAGCGACTAAAGGCTGCGGGATTTGATGAAACTGTTTTGGCCCGCATTCACGGGCCCATTGGTTTAAAGATTGGCGCGGTGGGTGCGCCTGAAATTGCGATCTCAATTATGGCTGAGATGACGCAATCGCTGCGGCTGGGCGGTTAATGAAGTTTGGTTCTGTTGCCGTTGAGGGTGCACTGGGCTGTGTGCTGGCACACGCTGTGAAGCTGAATGCCCTGACTTTGAAAAAGGGCAAAGTGTTAGCGCAAGCTGATATTGATTCATTGACTGCTGAAAATGTGAACTATGTGATTGCGGCCCAGCTTGATGTTTCTGATGTAGCCGAGGATGAAGCAGCCCGGCTGTTGTCGATTGCAATCAGCGGAGAGAATGCGACAACGCAAGAGGCATTCACTGGTCGTGCAAATTTATACGCAGGTCAGCCAGGTGTGTTGTTGATTGATGAAATGCGGGTAAAACAGATCAATCATCTGCATGAAAGTTTGACGATTGCCACATTGCCCGCTTTTGCGCGCGTGGGCAGGCGCGATATGTTGGCCACTGTAAAGATTATTCCGTTTGCAACGCCGCGCGAGGTGCTGGAAAAGGCTTTGACGATTGTTGGATTTAAGCCTGTGGTTTTGGTTGCCGCGTTTAAACCCTTGCGTGTTGGTTTGATCATCACGAGGTTGCAGCAAACCAAAGATACAATTGTTATGAAATCTGAAACCGCCATTCGTGACCGTATAATTGCATTGGGCGGCAGTTTAACCCAAGTGGTGGTTTGCAATCATGCCCAAGATTTACTGGCACAACACGTGCGCGCATTAAAGAATGTTGATCTGATTTTGTTGTTTGGTGCTTCAGCTATTGTCGATCGTGCTGATGTTGTTCCAGCAGCACTTATTGATGCTGGAGGTGTGGTCAAACATATAGGCATGCCGGTTGATCCTGGTAATTTGTTGATGCTGGGTGCTTTGCATGACGTGCCCGTGATTGGGGTTCCGTCATGCGCTCGTTCACCAAAGACCAATGGTTTTGATTGGGTTTTGGAGCGCATTATGGCTGGGATCGAGGTTTCGTCATCCGACCTCATGGATATGGGGGCCGGTGGCTTGCTGGCGGAAATTAAATCTCGCCCTCAGCCGCGCGAAGGGCAAATGTCTTCCATGTCTTCCATGTCTTCCATATCTGCGCCCCGTATTGCCGCAGTGGTTTTAGCCGCTGGGCTTTCGAGCCGAATGGGGTCAAACAAGTTGCTGTCTGATCTGAATGGTCAAGCTTTAATCCAACACACCATTGGCCGACTGGGCAAAGCTACGATTGACGAAATTATTGTTGTGACAGGGCACCAAGCTGCGGAGGTGCGGGCGGTTTTAAAAGATCACAAACTACGTTTCGTACACAATGAAAATTATGCGCAGGGGCTTTCCACTTCGGTTCGCGCGGGCATTGCGGCGGCGCAAGAATTCGATGCT
>JAYTSN010000004.1:0-7326 GCA_043745625.1 Aestuariivirga sp.
AATCATCTTTCCAATCCGTTGGCTATCCTTCAAAACTCTGCTTAGAAAGAGGGCGAGAAATATCGAACTTTTGGTGCGCGCAAATTTGTCAGACAAAAAACCGCAAGATTGGGTCTCCTTGTCAAGCTGCGCCCGCTCCCCCATGATGGGCAAAACAAGTGAGGCCTAAATGAAAACAAAACTTATCACCCTCTTGGTATCTCTCATATTGTTTACCCAACCAGTTCTTTCCGAAGACAGTAAAAATTATGTGCTGAGTGTGGAAGGCAAAAACTATGAGATAGGCCTTGATGGCTCAGTTGTTGCCAAAACCACCGATGGCAAGAACATAACAGTCAGCCTCAAACGCAAAGAATTCAGCACTTTCACAAAGGATGTTGTGACGTTTGAACATCGCAGTGATCTTTCGGTTGCGGCCACTGATATTGACCGAGACATCCATCAATATTTAACAGCATCGGCTTTAGGCACGCTCATCATCATCCAGCAATATGATACCATCAATCCTGGAAGCCTGACTGAACTGATGTTGAAGCAACTCTCTGCTGATGATTTGGCCACAGGTTACACGATGGATAAATCTGATTTTTCACGGACCCTTTCGGACGGCACTGTTATGAAAGGCTTGCGTGCCAACCTCAAACGCAAGAATGACGACGTCGATCTTCAAGTTTTGGCCACTGATTCAGGAGACGGCGGCGTCATCGCCATGACGAGGATCAATCACGACATGGGAGCAGCCGAGGAACCAATCATCGAACGCTTTTGGGCAACGCTGAAGTTGAAGAAACAATAATCGAACTTATGATCCACGTTTAGCAATATGCGGCGCATAAAGAGAGAAATCAGATGGTCCAAGACGCTCAGAAGCTGAATTGAACTGGTGCCAATAAGGATAGATCAGCGGCAAGGCGCTCACATCGTCCAACTTCTTCAGATCATCAGCTGTCAGCTTCAATGCTACAGCGGCAAGATTATCTTTGAGCTGCACTTCATTACGGGCACCCACAATAATAGACGCAACGCCAGGCCTGCCCGCAAGCCAAGCCAACGCCACCTGCGCCGCCGAAACGCCATGCGCTTTGCCAACCTCAATGAGCGTATCAATAATCGCGTAGAGCCGCTCCTCGTCGCGGATCGGTGGTTCCGACCAACCCGAAAGATGACGAGAAATATCGGGCTTCTGCGTGCGGGTAAATTTACCAGACAGCAAACCACCGGCAATCGGGCTCCAAATTTGAATGCCTACACCTTGGTCGACAGCAATCGGCATCAACTCATATTCAGCTTCGCGCGCCTCAATTGTATAATGAATTTGCTGCACGACAAATTTTTGGAAATTATGCCGGTCTGCCGCCATCATGCATTTCATGATGTGCCAACCTGAGAAGTTCGAGCATCCAACATAACGCACCTTGCCCTGCTTCACGAGCGTATCTAGCGCTTCCATAATTTCGGCAACTGGAGTCATACCGTCCCATTCATGCAGAAAGTAAAGATCAAGATGATCACGCCCCAACCGTTTCAAACTGGCTTCGGCTTCGTGGATAATATGAAAACGCGACAGACCTTGCTCATTTGGGCCTTTGCCCATTGCAAAACGCACTTTGGTGCCAACCATCAGCTGATCAGAGCGACCCTTGAGGATAGCGCCCAGCGCCTCCTCAGATTTTCCAGTGGTGTAGGCATTCGACGTGTCCAGCAAGTTGACACCATGATCAACGGCCATATCAACGAGCTTCTTTGATTCAGCAACCGGGAGACTTCCCACCATGCCGAAAAAACCTTCGCCCGAAAAATTCATCGTGCCCAATGTGTGCAACGAAACTTTAAGGCCAGACCTGCCGAGTTGACGATATTCCATGTGCTTGGGCTCCAATTAATCAATCTGTATAAAACACCAGCGATGGGTTTTGCGCAAGGTGCTTTTTAGATTTTGCTAATATAGCCAGGCAAATGCGCCGCTTCAGATGCTGTTGCGAGTTTCTTGGCCTTTCGCACCCATTCATCAAAATTTGCCTTCAGCAATTTTGCATTGATCAGCGGCCTGAAATAATCCGCCCAAACAAATTCAGCATATGGCGTTTGGGTTTTGGTAAAGCCTCCCTCTTGGCGCACAAATCCCGCAAGGCTGCGATAGACATCATCTTCCATATCAGTCAATTTGGAAGGAATTTCCGCAATCTTGCGTGTCTTGCCTTTACCATCGACAGGGTGAACCCACTGCCGCTCTTCCATCTTTTTCCAAAATTCAGGCATAGAGAATTTAGAAAAATCAGCGAGCACCTCGACAGGCGCAGTCTTGAAACCTTCTTTCAAAAGAGCGAGGCCTAAATGATGATGGTCAATAATATAGTGCCGGTCCAGCGGCCCTGAAACCACCCGGATCGGATTGGCTAAAATAAAATCCACAATCTCCTGCGGCTTTCGCTCGCGTTCTACCAACCCTGCGCGCTTGGCCTTTACCAGCAATTTGCCAACGGCAATCTGGGTTGGCCGCAAGGCTTTTACCGCAATACTTTGAACAGCCATGATCAGTCCTTCATTTTTTGAGGTTCAGTGTCATTGATGTCTTCTGGCAGTTTGCGCACCAGCTCTATGCGGTGTTCCAGCCAATGAAACACGCTATTGCCGATAATCACCATCACTGTGATTTCTGCGGCTAAAAGAAATCGACCAAGCCCCGTGATGCTGCCAACCGCAGCAACACACCAAATCGTGGCCGCTGTATTCAAGCCACGAATGCGAAAGCCGTCACGTAAAATCACACCGCCAGCGAGAAAGCCAATGCCTGTAGCCACCTGCGCTAAAACTCTGGCCGCACCGTCTCCGCCCAAAACTTGCCCCGCAACCACAAACAGCGCAGCCCCAAAGGCCACCATACCATCCGTATGTGGCCCTGCGACATGGCCACGCCAGCGTCGTTCAAAACCAATAACGCCGCCAAAGAGAAGGGCCAAGAATAGACGCAGAAGAATGTCGGTATCAATCATGAATTCAGTCTTTACAAAACTGTCATAATCTTTGCGCGTTACAAATAATTAGGGCAAGGGCACATAATCAATCTCCGTGAAAGCCGCCACTTCCGGAATCCAGCGACCCTGCACAAACGCCAGATGGTCGGGATGAAAATTATAGCCGTCATAAGCCGCTTGAGTCTCAAACTCCATCGATACACCAAACTTGAACTCGGACTTGAGGCTCACCTGACGCAGCACTTCAAATTTCTCCACGCCCTTGATCGATTTCAGTTTGGCAAGAGCGTTCAAAAAATCTTTTTCAGACGCAGAACCAGCATCATGTTTTAAACGAAATACAGCGGTGTGGCGGATCATTTGCAAACTCCTTCAAGCATCCCAATCAACCACACAAATGCCGTCCACGCCACCCTCGGTAATGCCAACAATCATCGCACCTACTGCTTGGTGATCAGGATGCGGCAGATAAGCATCACGCGCGGCACCATCGGTGAAGTCAACCGTGAATCCATGCGTATGACCACGTTGCAGACCTTCCGGGCTGCTGTCGCGGCCAGCGGAAATCGAGGTGATGCCCGGGACTTTGGTTTGCAAATCTTTCAACGCAGAGAAAACGTGATCAACAGTCTTGGCATCAACGCTGGATTTTAGTTTGAAGACGACGACGTGGCGGATCATTTTCAATTATCTCTCAAAAATTCTTGTCAATTTTGACCGCCGGAAAAGAAGCGAAGAATCTTGACCGAATCTGAACTTACTACAAAGGCAACTGTAACAGTACGCTAGAACCCAACGATACGTAAATCGGGGCGTATATCCGAACGGAGCGTCCCCCGCTCTGCGGCTAAATCTAGCCCAGCCAAGAATGCGCCGATACGATCAAGGTAACGATCTGCAACAAGCTTGCCTGCTTCTATCTTCAAATAGGAGTGCATTAGGGCCATGTCTTCTTCCGCTTCAGGAGAGACAATGACGACACGCTGTTTCAAGCTCTCGTTTTGATTCGATTCAAAACCACCGAGAGCTCCGCTCCCAGCGAAGGATCAGCTTCCATCCTATCATAGACCTTCGCCACATCCTCGCGCAGCCAACGCTCAATGGCTTCGTCGCGCTCTTGCAACGCACGAAGACCCGCACGAACAACTTCGCTTGCCGATGCATAGGCACCAGATGTGACTTTGCTGTCGATATAAACAGCGTGTTCGGAGGGGAGGCTGATAGTGCGTTTTTCGGTTTGGGACATGGGTTATCTTTTGAAGCCGTAGGTATGATTTATTCATACCCTCATTTTTTAATTTTGCCTACCGTCCCCTAATCGCCGTCACCCCGTCGAAGGACGGGGTTGGGCTTTGGGCTCAACAAAAGTTGCGATTGCATCAATCTCATCATGAAGATCGCGCCATTCGGGATTCATTTCTTCAATAATGCGAAACTTCCAAGCGCGATGCCAGCGCTTCAACAATTTCTCACGGCGAATAGCATCTTCCATCGCGTGATGATGCTCATACCAAACCAGTTTCTCCAAATCGCGATCCGCGGTAAAGCCATCAAAGCGCTTGTTCTTATGATCCCAAACGCGGTGCCACAGATTACTCGTCACGCCCACATACATCGTACTACGATGTAACTTCGCCATGATATAGACCGCTGGCTGTTTTTCGGCATTTTCGGACATGCGGCAGATGCTCTAACATTTTCGTTTGTGAGACAACCAAAATCTCATCATCCGAGCACCCTAACCCCGTCATTCCCACTTCCAACCGTCATCCCGGCGAAGGCCGGGATCTGGCTTACTCTCTACGATGCAACGGAAAAAAGCCCAACCCCGTCCTTCGACGGGGTGACGGAGTGGTGAGTGGGTTGGCAGATCCGGCAGTTGAAAGCGGCTACGCAGGCTTGCGGGATTTAAGGTATATGCGCAGCAAGGACACAGCTACAACCAATGCACCCATTATCAGTTCTAGCAGAACGCGACTGTTACTTCCGTATCCAGCTAGATAGGCGAACAATGGCGAGAGTAAAAGTGGACCTGCACAGCAAACGACGAGTTTTACAAATGGTTCTAACTTTAGTTTTTCGGTGATCCACGCGAGGATAACAATAAATACGGCGTCACGTAAAACGATTCCAACCAATTCTGCCATTTCTAGCTCCTTCAGCGATTTGAATAACTTCTAACTCAATCAATGCGTCACCTCGTTCCTCTTATCCCGTGAGGCTGCATCCCACCCATCCAAATCGCCTTCTTCACTCCGCAGCCACAGCCTTCGACTTCAACATCTTCGCCACCAATTCTGGATCAGCCGCAATCACTTTCAGATAGGCCTTGGCTGTTGCATCGGGCTCGGTGCGGTATTGTTCCCAATCGCGCAACGTGCCCACGGGAATTTGGTAGAGGTCGGCAAATTCTTGTTGGGTGAGCGATAGTTGACGGCGCAATGTGCGGCAGCGCGGCACCCGCTTTGCCTTGGCCATCTGCTCTGGAGTGCGCGGCATATTATCGGGATCATAGGCGGGATGATCGACATCGCCTTTAAATTCTGATCTTGGGATTTCTCGCTTTACCCAACCCAAATCAGTCTTTTCTTCAAGAGTCCGATCACGAAGTATTCTGGCTGTAGTAATCGTTTTGTTCATTTCGCGTTGCCCTTCGGGCGGAAATTATGCGGGCGAATTCCCCGCGTTGAGTATAGATTATCGTCAATATTTCAGTCTTGCCCATTGCATAGGCAATGATACGATCTTCACCATAATCTTCTTTATGGTCAAGTTCTTCGACCATAAGTGGATCACCAAAAGCATAAATCGCCTCTTCAAAAGAAATTCCATGCTTGCGGTAGTTTGCAGCGGCTTTAGCAATATCCCATTCAAATTCCACTATACGGAATTCCCGTATAAGTCAAGGCGTCACGTCAAGGCGTCACCTCGATCCGCTTCACCCCCCGAGGCTGCGTCACACCCTTCCAAATCGCGTTGGCCTGATGCACGGGCGCGTTGGGTTTCCTCTGGATGAAATCGCCGTCTCCCGCCTTTGCGCGCATGTCGCCTTGGTCCCAGGCGATCTTGCCGCGCGAGATCACGGTCTTTGGTGCGCCGTTACACACATAACCTTCGAACACATTATATTCCACACGGCTGATTTGCTTTTTGGCGCTGATCGTCTTCGTGGCTTTAGGATCCCATATAACAATATCAGCATCGCTGCCCACGCGCACAGCACCCTTCTTGGGATACATGTTTAAAATACGCGCGATGTTTGTGGAAGTCGTAGCAACGAATTCTTCTTTCGTCAGGCGGCCTGTGTTCACGCCCGCATTCCACAACACGGGCAGGCGGTCTTCTAGCCCCCCCGTACCATTTGGAATCTGCGTGAAGTTCTTCAGGCCCATTTGCTTTTGTTTCAGCGTGAAGGCGCAATGGTCAGTGGCCACCACTGAAAGCGTTCCCGATTGCAAACCAGCCCACAGCGAATCCTGATGTTTCTTATTGCGGAAGGGCGGGCTCATCACGCGCGTGGCAGCGTGGTTCCAATCCTTGTTTTGATATTCAGAATCGTCCAGCACCAAATATTGCACCAGCGGCTCGCCATAAACCCGTTGCCCCGCCTGCCTGGCGCGGCGGATGGCATCATGCGTTTGCTCGCAAGACACATGCACGATGTAAACCGGGCAGCCTGCCATATCAGCAATCATAATGGCGCGGTTGGCGGCCTCGCCTTCCACTTCCGGCGGACGCGAATAAGAATGGCCTTCAGGGCCTGTGACCCCGCGCGCCAGAAGATCAGCTTGAAGCCTTGCCACCACATCACCATTTTCGGCGTGAACCAATGGCAGAGCGCCAAGCTGGGCGCAGCGCTTGAATGAATTATACATCTCATCATCATTCACCATCAATGCGCCCTTATAGGCCATGAAATGTTTGAAGGTGTTGATCCCGTAAGTCTTCACCACCGTTTCCATTTCATCATGGATCATGGGAGACCATTGGGTCACCGCCATATGCAGCGAATAATCTGCAGCCGCCTTCTCGCCCTTATGCCGCCACGCCTGATAAGCCTTGAGCATGGATTCGCCTGGCGCTGGCAAACAGAAATCAACGACCATCGTTGTGCCGCCAGATAATGCCGCATGCGTGCCTGATTCAAAATCATCCGCCGTCACCGTGCCCATGAAAGGCATTTCCAAATGCGTGTGCGGATCAATACCTCCTGGCATGACATAACAACCACCCGCATCAATGATGGTATCACCCATCAGTTTATCGCCAATGGCCACAATCTTTCCGTCTTGAATCAGAACATCAGTACGTTCTGAAAGATCGTGATTAACAACAGTGCCGCCGCGGATGA
>JAYTSN010000005.1:0-19144 GCA_043745625.1 Aestuariivirga sp.
TGACGACGCGGTTTTAGCTTTTGCTATCAATTTTATTGCCAGATTCAACAGGTGCGCGCTTCTTTGCAAAATAGTCCCAAACATAAAGCAGAACGACTGCACCAATAATTGAACCAAAGAATCCAGCATTTTCGCCGGGCTGATAAAAGCCAAAAAACTGGCCTAGAAATGTGCCAGCAAATGAACCGGCCAATCCGATCAGTGCCGTCAAGACAAATCCTCTGGGGTTGTTTTTGCCGTGCATCCAAAATCGGGCAAGGATGCCAACAACAAACCCAATGATCAGAGTTGAAAACAGACTCATTGCCTATTCCTCCGCATTCGTGTTTTAGGCGCCAAAGAATGTGCGCGATAATATGCCAATAATTTCGGAAAATGAACGCACCAATTCGACGGGTACATTTTGACCTGTTAAAGTACCCGTTGCAGTGATCTCGCTGGCCACTTTATCTATTTTGCCATCAACTTCTGTGTCAACAAAGTTGCTTTCTTTCATGATGATCTGGCCTGAAATACCGTCGGCTACTGCAAACAAATCGTTATCGCCCGTTGGTTTGGCAAACACCCCCTCATCTGTCGAGGCCTCCGGCGAAGGAAGGGTGAGGGTCAAATCATATTGGTGTTGGCTTCCAACATTCGGCGTGGCAGTGAAGGGCATGTTGCCTTTCATGGTAAAACTTTTGGTTTCACATTTGGCAGTGAGATTCATGTACCACGATTCAGTTTGATAAGTGTAAAGCATATCACCATTCCATGTGCAGCCCTTATCCGAAGGTAGGCCTGCTGATGGCGTGGTAAAGTTGTTGAAAGAGATTGTATCTACACGCTTATCAATCATACCAGTCTGCGTCGTGGAGAAATTTTTCATCAACACGTCGCGCAATGCGCTGGCACCTGTGCTGATCTTCTCCGGTTTCAACATTATGTTGCCGCCAAAGGCTCCAGTGGATGCCGGAACCTTGCCGAGCGTGAGATAGTTGGTCGAAATGCCAGCTCCATCAGCAAAACCATTCTGTTGCACATCCAACCCGCCAGCATATTGCGCCCGCTGAAGTTTCTGGCCATTTGACGGGTTGATCAACGCGCCCGTTCCAGTCACCGAACATGATTGATTTTGCCTTGTGATGAAGCCTGCTTGCGCACTTTTACATTCGACACGCAAATTGGTTTCAACTTGTTTGTCTGTCAAACCAACAACAAAACTATCTGACTGTGTTTTATCAGTAAGAGACGGCTGTGAAGCCTTGACTGAAAAATTCACTGTCTCAGCTGCAATAGCAAAACTTGGGACTGTAAAAACCAACGACGCCAGTAACAGATTATTTGCCTTCATGACGAAAACTCCCCAGAAACAAAATTGGTCAAGTGGAACTACGAACTAAGCAGTGTTAAGAAATGCAAAAGAAGATAAACAGAAGATTACGTTATTTTGTATGTATTTAACAGCGAAACTTCACATGAGGTATTGGCACTTTCTAGGCGACTGATCCATTCGCACGCAGCTTAGCGATTTCGTCATTATTCATCCCCAAAACCCGTTCGAGAATTAAAGCAGTTGCGGCGCCTAACTTGGGAGGTGGTGCTGAATATTCAAGCGGGGTCTGTGAAAATAGTACAGGATTAGCAACCCCGGGCACCTGCACACCGTCTTCGCGGGTCATCCCAATCTGCATCCCACGCGCCAGAACTTGTTCGTTGGCAAACACCTGATCAATGGTGTTGATCGGGCCGCAAGGCACGGCAGCGGCTTCGAAGGCTTTGACCCATTCTGATGTCATGCGTTGTTTCATGAGGGGAACGAGCATGGGGACGAGGGCATTGCGATTTTCGACGCGGCCTCGGTTGGTGTCATACGGCGCTGAAGCCAATTCTGGCGCGCCGATGATCCTACAATATTCCGTATACTGACGATCATTGCCAACAGCCATAATGATGTGACCATCGGCGGTTTCGAATGTTTGATAAGGCACTATATTCGGGTGGGCATTGCCCAAGCGTTGTGGAACTTTGCCGCCGACTAGATAATTCAGCGCTTGATTGGCGAGGACGGATACTTGTGAATCGAGCAATGAAATATCGATATACTGTCCTTCGCCCGTGCGCTCGCGGTGGAAGAGAGCGGCTTGGATGCCGATGACAGCGTGAAGACCTGCGAAGATGTCGGAGAAGGCCACGCCCATTTTCATCGGCTCACCGTTTGGTTCGCCTGTGATCGACATAACGCCCGTCATGCCTTGAATCATGAAATCATAACCAGCTCGGTTGGCATAAGGGCCCGTCTGGCCAAAGCCAGTAATGGAGCAATAAATTAATCGCGAATTTGCGGCTTTCAAACTTTCATAATCGAGGCCATATTTTTTGAGCCCGCCAACTTTAAAATTCTCAACTAAAATATCAGACTTCGCCGCTAAAGCTTTGATGAGCTCAGCACCTTCTGCTGTAGCCATATCAATGCAAACCGATTGCTTGCCGCGATTGGCAGATTGAAAATAAGCGGCATCGCCCGTCGTACCATCTGCGTTTTTAATAAAAGGTGGCCCCCAACCGCGCGTATCATCACCTTCGCCGGGTTTTTCGATTTTGATAACTTCGGCACCAAAATCAGCCAACATCTGCGTGGCCCATGGGCCAGCAAGAACGCGCGTGAGATCAAGAACGCGAATGCCTCTGAGAGGGCCGCTCATCGTATCATTGCCATGGTAGCGACCAGGTTTTGACGTTGGTATAAAATTTCATTGCCTCGGCCACCCCTTCTTTAATGCCGTTGCCTGAATCCTTGATGCCACCAAACGGCGACATTTCGATCCGGTATCCCGGCACTTCCCAAATGTTCACCGTGCCGACATTCAGGCCATCGATATATTTTGTGATGCGGTGCAGATTGTTGGTGCATACACCCGACGACAAACCAAATGGCGTGGAGTTCGAAACGCGGATCACTTCGTTATCATCAGCAGAAACGCGAATGATCGGGATGACGGGCCCGAAGGTTTCTTCATAAACCAGCTCTGACTTCGGATCGACGAAATCAACTGTGATCGGCGGCAACACAGCACCCTTGCGTTCAGGGTGATAAAGAATCTTTGCACCTTGCTCTGCCGCAGCCAACACGCGTTTCTCAAACATTTCCGCCGAGCGTGCATTCACTACGCAGCCCAAATCGGTTTCAGGATTCATCGGATCGCCAAATTTAATTTTCTTGGCTCTGGCCAAAACTTTCTCCACAAAGCGATCAGCCACTTTAGGCTGAACCAATATGCGCTTCACAGCGGTGCAACGTTGGCCCGAGTTTTTGGTAGCTCCTGCAACCGCCAATTCAGCTGCCCTATCCAGATCATCATCACTTAAATCATCAAGCACAATCAGCGGATCATTACCGCCAAGTTCAAGCGCCGCGCGCGTGTAGCCAGCCTTGGCGGCAATGATTTTACCCACACGCACACCACCTGTGAAGGTGATGATGTTGATGTCTTTATTCGTCACCATCTCATCGCCAATATCTTCTGGATTGCCGGTGACGATCTGGAACATTTCAGGAGGCAGGCCTGCTTCATAAAGAATATCAGCCAGCATGATGGCAGTAAGTGGAGTGAGTTCTGTGGGCTTGCACACCACGCAATTATTGGTGGCAATCGCCGGCGCAATTTTATGCGACACCATGTTGAGCGGATGGTTAAATGGCGTAATGGCGCTGATCACACCAACGGGTTCTCGCTTGGTAAAAATCTTCCGAGACTTGCCTTGCGGTGTGAGGTCACACGAAAAGATCTGGCCATCATCGTTAATTGCCAATTGGCCCGCCAGTGAAAACACATCATAAGCGCGACCACATTCATAAGCTGAATCCTTCATCGAAAGCCCGAGCTCTAATGTTATCATGCGGGAAAGTTCATCTTTCTTGGCGCGGATCAGTTCGGCCGTGCGAAACAAAATCTGCTGGCGTTCATAACGCGTAAGTTTTGGCCTGAACGCAGCAGCAATGGCAAAAGCCTGCGCTGCATGCGCCGCTGTTCCAGCGGGCACGGTACCAATCACTTCATTTGTGTATGGATAGCGCACTTCAACGCGCTGTTCGGTATCAACTTGTCTGCCACCAATACGCATGGTTTCATGAATGATTTTAGACATGGTTGCACCCAATAAAAAAAGCATCAAAATTGCGTAAGTCTTTTGGCAGATCGCGCGCTTTGCGGTTCAAGATAATCGGTACTTCTTGTTCAGATAATCCGCCATGTGAACGAAGCGGCGCATCGAGGCCAGACAAATCATGCTTTGACGCGGAAGTTCCAATTACTTTTGTGAATGTGGGGCCGCCAGCAAGCACAATCAAATCCCCCGTTCGATCAGGCGGCAGATCAAATTTTGTACAGCCTTCTGCTTTGGCATAAACCGCATCAATGCCTTCCAACTTCGAAATCACGCGAGCAACATCATCAAGTGCTTCGCCCTTCAAATATACCGTCGCGTAAGAGCCAAGCGCACCATGATGCACCACATAAGGATCAGTAATCGGTAAAATCACTTTGCTCGTGCCAACCCCAAACGCTTCGTCCAAAACATCCTGCAGATAAATCACATCAGGCGAGCCATCGGCCAAATGCTTATCCTTCATCCCGTGGTCAGCAATGATCACCACTGTGGCACCAAGTGCATCGAGCGAGCCTAGATAGCCATCCATCATTTTATAAAATGAGTTAGCGACTGCCGACCCCGGCGCATATTTATGCTGTACATAATCGGTGGTGGAAAGATACATGAGGTCTGGCGTATCACGCGCCAGAAGCTTCACACCTGATGCAAACACAAATTCGGAAAGATCGGCGGAATAAACTTGAGGCACAGGCAAGCCAACAATGTCGCAAATGTTTTCTATGCCATTGTCTGCTAAAGTAGCTTTGTCTGCTTTTTCCGAAGAGAAAGCGACAGCGGTGCCGTCGTATTTCAAGCCCTTGCTGAGCAGCAGGCGCAATTTATCTTTTGCAGTGACGACGCAAACTTTTGCGCCCACTTGTTGAAACGCAGCAAAAATTGTGGGGGCCCTAAGCCACTTTGGATCATTCATCATCGTCTCTAACCCTGTGGCAGGATCAATGAGATAGTTTCCGCAAATACCATGAACGGCTGGCGGCTGGCCTGTGACGATAGACATATTATTGGGGTTGGTAAAACTTGGTATCACCGACAGGCCACGCCGATTTTCGCCCTTGGCAATCATTGCCTTAAGGTTCGGCATCAAGTCTTCCGCCATGGCAATTTCCATATAGGCAGGCTCGCTGCCATCGCAACAGATCAC
Organism: Aestuariivirga sp.; assembly: GCA_043745625.1. Taxonomy (GTDB): domain Bacteria; phylum Pseudomonadota; class Alphaproteobacteria; order Rhizobiales; family Aestuariivirgaceae; genus Aestuariivirga. Next base: position 5,294 of record JAYTSN010000005.1, read on the forward strand.
CACCAATGGCGCCTTGGGCCAATGGTAATGACGACCATTCACTTCAACAGTTTTACTCATATTCCAGCAGGCGCCATGTCTTTAACGTTCATCACACTGAGCACTTGCTTTATAGCAATGACCACGCGCTCCATAACATCCTGATCCAGTTTTCCGATCGTACCAATGCGGAAACTATCGCGCTTGGTCAGCTTGCCGGGATAAATCGCAAAGCCACGTTTGCGCAGTGAATCATAAAATGTTTCGAACTTAAAATTATTATCGCGCGGACAAAGAAAAGTTTGAATGATCGGTCCTCCCTCATTGTCATCAAGCAAAGGCCTGATGCCGATTGCAGCCAACCCCTTCACCAGCGTATCAGCATTGCGTTGATAGCGCACCGAACGTGCGGCCACGCCACCTTCTGAGTCAAGCTCGCGCAGCGCTTGCCTGAAAGCAACCAAAGCATGTGTGGGCGGCGTAAATCGGAACTGGCCATTCGCCTCAAGCCCTTTCCACTGTTCATAAAGATCCAGCACCACAGAATGGCATTGCCCCTGCGATGCTTCCAGCAGCGCACGCTTCACTAAAACATAAGAAAACCCTGGAATGCCCTCGATGCATTTATTGGATGATGACACCAGCACATCAATATCATCGCGCACCATATCAATATGAATGCCACCGAAGCTCGACATGGCGTCCACCATAAAAATTTTGCCGCGCTGCTTTGCAGCCCGCGCCAAATCTCCCAACGGATTGACAATGCCCGATGTTGTTTCGCAATGGATAAGCCACACATGGCTGATATTGCGATCTTCTTCCAGTTTGTCAGTAAAGTGTGAGGGTGAAAGCTGCGTTACATCGCTCTTGCTGACCAAAACATGATTGCGCCCAATGCGCCCCAAAATTTGCGCTGCGCGTTCGCCATAAGCACCATTGGCCACGACCAATGTTTTGTAACGCTTGGAGGGCGCAAAGCAACCCAGCGCTGCTTCAATAGCGAATGTTCCAGAGCCCTGCATAATCACACACTCATACGTTTCATCACATCCAGCCAAACGCAGAAGTTCTGAACGTATGTCGCGCACAACTTGGCGAAACTCAGCATCGCGCGAGCCCCAATCTGCCAACAAAGCAAGCTTCACAGTTGCAGATGTCGTAAGCGGGCCAGGCGTGAGAAGATAAGGCATGTCCTCTTGGCCGTCAGGGCCTTTGAAAGCATGGTGGTGTATCGCCGTCATATGAATCTCCGAACAATTTGAACCATTAGACCCGCTTGGTTTGGTTCAGTCAAATGCCCCATGCAAATTCAAAAAGCGCTGCTATAGTGGGGCAAGGCAACAATAGAGGTATCACATGACAATCGGTTACATTATTTTCGGCCTCATTGTGGTTGTGGTGGGTTATCTTATCGCCGTCTATAACTCTCTTGTTTCCAATAAAAACCTGGTGGCCGAGGGTTGGAGCGGCATTGATGTGCAGCTGCGCCGCCGGGCTGACCTTATTCCAAATTTAATCGAAACCGTAAAAGGCTATGCCGGCCACGAAGATAAACTGTTCCGCGACATTGCAGAGCTGCGCGCCAAAAGCATCGCAGGCGGCAGCGTGGCCGATCAATCGGCAGTGGGCCAGGCGATGAGTGCCGCACTGGGCCGTGTGTTTGCCATTGCCGAGGCCTATCCAAATTTAAAGGCTGACGCAAATTTTCGCGACTTGCAAGATAAGCTGTCGGTGATTGAAGACGAAATTCAGCTCGCGCGCAGGTATTATAATGGCACTGTGCGCAATTTTAATACCAAGATCGAAAGCTTTCCAAGCAACCTGATCGCAAACAATTTCCATTTCACCAAAGCTGATTTCTTTGACATTGGAGATGCCGCAGCGCGAGAAGTACCCAAGGTTGATTTCAAGCAACGCTGATGAGAAACTTTATCGCGGCATGCTTGTGTCTTTTTACCATGACGCTTGCGGCGCATGCGAATGAGGAGATTGTTAGGTTTCACAGTGACGTAACGGTGAATACCGACGCCTCGATGGATGTGACAGAGGCGATCACTGTGACATCCGAAGGCAACCGCATCCGCCACGGAATCTTCCGTGATTTACCAGCGCGCTATACAGATAAGCACGGCGCTCAGCAGACCGTCGAGTTTGCCGTGCAAAGCGTGGCGCGCGATGGTCATGCTGAACCCTACAATTTTGAGTCAATTTCTGGTGGCAAACGCATTCGCATTGGCGATAAAGATACATTTATTCAGAGCGGAACGCATGATTATATTATCCGTTATCACACCGCGCGCCAGCTTGGGTTCTATGACAATTTCGACGAAATCTATTGGAACGTGACCGGCAATGGCTGGGACTTTGAAATTAAAGATGCCCGTGTTGTGGTGCACTTGCCTCCACAAGCAGCAATAAAACAGAGTGCGGTTTACACGGGGCGACAGGGGTCAGAGGCGAAAGACGCTAGGGTCACAAATTCAACCGCCAACACTTTTGCTGCCCAAACCACGCGCAGTCTCATGCCCAATGAGGGTTTGACGATTGCAGTTGCGTGGCAAAAAGGCATTGTTGCAGCGCCTTCGCAATCTGAAAAGCAATTTTGGTGGTTGCAAGATAATGCGGGTCTATTTGGCTTAGGCCTCACACTACTTGCGGTGGCTGGATATTTCTTCAGTGCGTGGTGGCGCGTGGGCCGTGACCCCAAAGGCAGAGCGATCATTCCGCTCTTTCATCCGCCCGAAGGTTTTGGACCAGGGGGCGTGCGCTATGTTTGGAAGCAAGGTTTTGACAACACCGCAGTGGCGGCAACCTTCGTGGGTCTCGGGGTTAAAAAATATGTGAAGATCACCAACGACAACGGCGATTACACTATTGAAAGTTTGAAAGGGCAGGGTGCACCCTTAACAAACTCCGAAGCATCATTTCATAATTTACTGCCTGCCATTCCTCTTGACCTTCATCAAAGCAATCACGAAACCATTGGCAGGCTGGTGAACAATCTCCAGCGCAATCTTGAAAAAACTTACAATGGCGTTTTGTTTAATAATAATTACGGCTGGTTCACCGTTGGAATAATACTGTCGATCATTGGACTGATTGCATCGGCTTTGCTGATGCCAGATGGTTTTGGTCTAACGGGACTTTTTATTGGCGCATTTTCGATCGGATTGTGGGCGATCATTTTGGTGGTTGGCCTACCGACGATGAAAGCTATTTTTGCTGCAAGGGGAGTTTTCGCCAAACTGAAGTCATTGGTGGCGTTGGTTTTTATTGTACCCTTTTTTGGGGCCGGCCTTGCAATACCAGTATTGTATCTCTCATCAGAAACGCTTTCGCCCAGCTTGGTGGCGTTCGCAGGCACCACAATCGCCATCGGCATACTCAACATGCTATTCTATTACTTGATGCCAGCGCCCACTGTGGCGGGGCAACAGGCCTTGAACCAAATCGAAGGCTTCAGGCTGTATCTTGCAACCGCTGAAGAAAAACGACTTGATGCCCTGAATCCGCCCGAAAAAACGCCGGAACTTTTTGAACACTATCTCCCTTATGCGATGGCGCTGGATTGTGAGAATGCGTGGAATAAAAAGTTTGCTGCTGTACTTGCGGCGGCTGCCGCAGCCGGTGTGGCAAGCATTTGGTATTCATCAACGGGCCATATTGGCGGATATGGGGGAATGACCAGCGGACTCAGCGACAGCTTGGCCTCCACAATTTCGTCGTCTTCTACAGCGCCCGGTTCTTCATCAGGCTCATCTGGCGGCGGCTCATCTGGTGGCGGTGGAGGTGGTGGAGGTGGCGGCGGCTGGTAAATACTTAACGCGTCTTTCCTAAATATGCATCAATGGCTCCGTCGTCATGCATATTGAAGAACGTCTTGCTGGTAACGGGTTCACGCACGCGGCCCTCAGCCACAAAAATAATTTCATCGGCTGCACGCTGCGCTTCCTCGGGTTGGTGCGTCACCATTAATACCGAAAGACCATGCTCATTTTTCAGTTCAATAACAAGGTCAAGCATGTCATGTCGAAGGCCAGGATCAAGCGCTGCAAAAGGCTCATCCAGCAATAGTATTTTTCGCTTTCGCACTAACACCCGCGCCAAGGCAACGCGTTGGCGCTCGCCTCCTGATATATTGCCGGGCTTGCGTTTAGCGTATTGCGAGAGACCCACACGCGAAAGTGCTGCATCCACTTGCGCCATTTCTTCGGCGCTCAGTTTCAACGAGGGCGCAACACCCAGCGCCACATTGTCCCAAACACTCAAATGTGCAAACACGTTATGATCTTGAAATATCATACTGACCGGGCGCTTGGCGGGTGAAACATGATGCATATCGGCACCGTCTAAACAAAGCTTGCCACTTTCCAAATCTTCGAACCCAGCGATGACCGAAAGAAGTGTCGATTTTCCAGCACCACTTGCCCCCAACACAGCAGCAAAAGTTTTCGGCTTCACGTGTAGTTCAATCGACAGAGAAAATTTCTTCTTTTTGAACACTGCATTCTCAATCAAGATCACTTTGATCTCCAAATTTTTGTGCCGCCCACGCGCATGCCAAACTTAATATTGCTAAAAGAACGGCTGTGCCAGCCGCGTCATTTCCCCTGTAATGTCCCATCTGTATTTGAATAAGCGATGGCAGTGTTACGATGCCCTGATTGCCCAAAAGAGTAATCGCCGTCAGATCGCCAATCGACAAAATAAACGCCAACAAAAAGGCTTGCGCCAATGGCCGAGCCATTAATGGCAAATCAATATGCCGAAGCTTTTGCCAACCACTCAAAGCCAACTGCGCGCAAAGCCGGTCATGTTTTTTTCGGTTGCGCTCGAATGCTGGTGCCAACATCGAAACCGCAAAGGGCAGGGCCATTAACGCATTCAGAGCAATGATTGTTGAAGCCACAACCCATGTGCTGTCGCTGAAAGACTGCAACATAATAAACCATCCCGTTGCCATAACAGCGGGTGGAACGATCAACGCTGAAAGTGCGAGGCCTTGCGAAAACCAATCAGATTGCTGAGCTATATTCCAAGCCAATATCAGTGCAACCAATGCAGACGCTAGTCCGATAACCAAACTAAAAGCCGCTGCATTTAAAATCTGAGGCGTAATTTGTAATTGTGCAAACCCGCTTGCAAGTAATGCGATCAATGGTGGCAGAACCACCAATGCGCCCAAAGCAATCACCACATAATCAATCGTGCGCCCCGCAAAACTTTGCCCATCATAGCGCCGTTGAAAAAGTTGGTTTCCAGCATGCGTCACATTTTGCAACATAACCTGACCAAACAACCCCACGAGAACAAGACACAAAACAATTTGAATGATCGCCAGCGTTAACGTGCGGCCAATATCAAAATCCAACCGCAGAGACTGATAGATCGCCACCTCAAGTGTCGTAGCCGTTGGGCCGCCAAGTGTGAGCACAATCACAAAACTTGCGGCGCATAACAGAAAAATCAAAGCACTAGCGCGCGGCACAACATTACGAAACACTGGCCATTCAACATGCTTAAACAGTTCAGCATCGGTAAACGACAGCTGCGCCGATAATCTGAAATTTTCAGCCGCAATATGTTCGCTTGCCTCATAAAAAAGCCGGACGGCCAGTGGCAAGTTGAAGAACACATGCGCCAGCAATATCCCGCCCAACCCATAAAGCTCAATCCACCCGCCAAGTAGATGTGTATTTCCGTAAATCGAAGTCAGCGCCAACACCACCACGATGGCAGGCAGCGCCGTTGGCACTGCAAATAACCGCAGCAACCAATCATGCCCCGAAAAATCCTGACGAGCCAGTGCCCGCGCAATAAAGAGGCCCGGCACAACTGAAAGAACCGTGGATAGAAACGCCTGCTCCAGCGTGAAAACCAAGACATCCCACACCCCCGCATCAAGCCGAAATGCACCAAGCCCGCCCCGCGAGATCGCAAACCAAAGCAGCGGCACAAGCCCTAAAATAACGCTGCCCAGAACCACGCCCTGAGCAGCGAAATGTTGATGCGTCCGTTCAGCCATTAACTGCTTTGAACCACTCAGTGATCCAATCACGGCGATGCGCGTTCACGTCTTGCGGCGAATACAGCAAAGTTTTGGAAGGCTTCACCAATTTATTAAATTCACCAGGCAAAGGCGCCGTCGTGGCGCTGGCTGGCATCATCCAGTTGATGGTCGGAATATTGTCTTGAAACCCCGGCGTTAAAATAAAATCCATAAATTTCAGCGCCAAAGCCTTACGCGGCGAAGCCTCAATTAACCCCGCCACTTCAATTTGCAAATAATGCCCTTCAGCAAAATTTGCCGCCTGATATTTATCCGTCTTCTCCTCGATCATATGATAGGCTGGTGAAGTAACATAAGAAAACACCATGGAGACTTCACCTTTTGTGAACAATGCATAAGCTTCGTTCCAACCCGGCGCGGTAATCAAAACTCGCTTATTCAATACCTTCCATTTTTCTGCTGCCTGATCACCATAGACAGACTTCATCCAAAGCAAAAAGCCGAGGCCCGGTGTGGATGAACGCGGGTCTTCCAAAGCAATTTTTTGCGCTGGATCGCCATTCACCAATTCTTCCAAACTCTTTGGCGGGTTTTTCACTTGTTCAGAATTATAAACAAAGGCGAAGTGGCCGTAGTCATAAGGTAAAAACTCGGTATCCGTCCAACCGCCCGGCACCTTGGCGCGCGCAACATCAACGCCATGCTTGCCAAACAAGCCGAGGTCATGTGCTTCAGCGGTAAGGTTGGTATCAAGCCCCAACACCACATCGGCCTTTGTATTGCTACCTTCGAGCTTGAGGCGGTTGAGAACCGCAACACCATCGCCCAGCGAAACCCATTTCACTTCGCAATCGCAGGTTTCCTCAAACTTGGCCTTGATCTTGGCTCCTGGTCCATAATCGCCCACAAAGCTTTGATAAGTATAGACTGTCAATACATCCTTGGCTTGCGCTAATGCGCCAAGAGCTAACAACATGGTGGCACTTAATAGAATCTTCTTCATCATTCCTCCAAAAGCCAAAAATGCATGAGAGTGGGCACCAAGAACTGAAGCCCGCTCACAATCCCTCCGCTGGCATAATCCAGATCAGGTTCAGCGGGTTTAGGCAGTAACGCCAGTCTCAGCCAAAATGGCACCCCGTTGAGAGCAGACTCGGTCGTACTCTTGAATAGGTGCGCTTGCAACATCCATCTGCTACAGGAGAGCCATGTCGAATTTCGCTATTCTACTTGGAGGCACTGTTAAGCCCACAAAGCGCCTTAAAAAGCAGCTTGAGGGCGCACGCGTCATTGCCGCTGATAGCGGCATGCAACATGCTGATAGCTTAGGGCTCAAGCCTGAGCTCTGGGTGGGAGACTTTGATTCGGCCAGTCCCCATTTGCAAAAGAAACATAAAGATGTCCCCCGCCAAACCTACCCCGTGGAAAAAGATGCAACCGACGGCGAAATCGCAATTGCCGAAGCTTTGCGCCGTAGTGCCACTTCACTGATTTTGGTCGGCGGCTTTGGAGGACAATTTGATCATACGCTAGCGCATGCCGGTTTTTTGCTGGCGCTCGCCAAACGCGGCATGGACATTTTCATGAGTTCCGGCAATGAAGAGGCTCAAGCGCTGGTGGGTGAAGTTGCCATCGATGATCTAAGCTTTGGAACGAGGCTCAGTATTGCACCTTTCTCTGATTTGCGCGGGCTAACACTTTCTGGCGTAAAATGGCCGCTCGCAAAGCGTGATGTGCCGCTGGGCTCAGCGCTCACGCTCTCAAACATTGTAACAGGCTCAGTACGCATCAGTTTGCTTTCAGGCTCAGCCCTCATTCTCACTTATCCAACTGAATTGGAATAATATGACAATCGTAAAAATAGATCGCCTCGGCTCAAAAGGCGACGGCATTGGCCGCATTGGCGATGCAAATGTATTTGTAACCAAGGTATTGGCTGGCGAGACTGTCGAAATCTCACAAGGCAAACTCAAACGCATTGTCGAAACATCGTCCGAACGGATCCAAGCCTTCTGCAAATATTTTGACCAGTGTGGTGGCTGCAAATTTCAACATTGGCAACACGCACCTTATGCCGAATGGAAGCGCTCCCTCGTTGTTGATGCGCTTAAATCGCAGGGCATCGACGCTGCGGTTGAACCAATGATTGACGCGCACGGAGCAGGGCGCAGGCGTGTATCACTCCATGTTCGTCAAATCGGTGGGGAATGGGTTGCTGGCTTTATGGAAGCCAAATCACATGACCTCGTAGCCATTGATCTATGCCCCATCCTTGTTCCACAATTGGCACAAGCAACTGCATTGGCTGCAAGCTTCGGCCCAACACTGGGAAACTGCGATGTGATGATCACCGTTGCAGATAATGGTCTTGATGTGGCTGTTAAGGCAGAGCGCCAAGCCGCCAACAAACACATCGCCCAATTCCGCATGATCATGGAAAAATATAAAATCATGCGCTTGGCACTTAATGATGAAGTGGTGGCCCAACTTACAACACCCACCATCGCCATTGGCCCCGCCCATCTTCAATTGCCAGTCAATTCTTTTCTGCAAGCAACAGCAGCAGGCGAAGATGAACTCGTGCGCTTAGCCAAAACTCACTTCAGTAAAGCTAAAAGAATTCTCGATCTGTTTTGCGGTGTTGGGCCATTCACATTCAGACTTGCAGAAATTGGCAAGGTTCATGGCATAGACTCTGATAAAAATGCCGTTGCATCGCTTCTTCAAGCCACAAGATTTGTCCAGGGCTTGAAACCCATCACCGCTCAGGCCCGCGATCTGTTCGATAATCCGCTAGTGGCTGAAGAATTAAATGAATTCGATTCAGTGATCTTCGATCCACCACGCGCTGGTGCTGAAGAGCAATCCAAACAACTGGCAAAATCTAAAGTAAAACGCATCGTGGCGGTGGCTTGTGATGCGCAAAGTTTCGCACGCGATGCTGCAATCTTGATGAAGGGCGGCTATAAAATTGGCCAAGTGACGCCCGTTGATCAATTTAAATATTCAGCACACGTGGAGATCGTTGCCAGTTTTACGCGGCGATAGTTTTCTCTTCTTGAAGTGGAAACCAGATCACAAAGCTGGCGCCCAAGCCAAATTCCGAACTTATTTCCAAACCACCAAGATGCATCTCGGCAACTTTTTTGACAGCAGCCAAACCCAGCCCTGTGCCAAAACTCTTGGTGGTAAACAGCGGTTCAGAAATTCTCGATAACACTTCGGGCGCAATGCCAGGACCGTTATCGCGAACGACAATTTCAATGCCCCTATCTGTCTTCAAAAGCGTAATATCAATTTCTGGCTGGTGATCAGGCCCCACCAAATTAGAACCAGATTTACTAACCATCGCATCAGCTGCATTAGTGAGCAGATTAATCACACCACGCCGCAATCTTTCAGTGTCGAATTCGGCGCATAATTTTTGTTCATGCAAAACACAGCGAACTGTAATCTGTTCGCTTAGTTTTGGAGCCTCATCCGTCAACAAATCAGTCAGCCAACTATTGATATCTCGTTCTTCTTTGAGAAGCGGCTGCGACCGCGAAAAGTCGAGGAGTTGAGAAATAATGTTATCGCAGCGTGTTACACCCAGTTCAATCCGGTCTAATTGCGTATCAACATCAACTTCAGTGTCTTTCAACTTGCGCCGCAATAAAAAAGTTGTGGTGCGCACGCCTCCGAGTGGGTTGCGCAACTCATGTGCCACAGTCGCAACCAAATTTCCAAGTTGCGCCATTTTACCTTTTTGAACGATGTCTTCTTGCGCTTGAGTTAGCAGTTTAATTTTTTCCGCAAGATCATTGTTAAGACGCGAAATGTCGTTGTTTAATGCCTGAAACATTTCGGAACTCTGCAGGGCTTCGGTTTCGGCTTTGGCCGAAAGATCACGTTCTTTTTTCATAATCTGATTAAGGCGGGTCGCCTGCGAAAGGTTGAGTTGCACCAGATACAAACTAATGGCTGCGGCAAGCGCAATGCCAGCGACACTTAAAAATTCACGCCAACGGGTTTGATTGGCCGCTTTAACAATCTCGCTATTGTTAAAGCTGGAGTTTGGAACCCCCGCCCAAACGGTCCAAGGACTACGACTATTTACAACGGAAATTGGAACTGATTCAGAGTAGATGAGCGATGGGTCTGGCCTGCCACTGGCTGCAAAAGACGCGGAACTTGCCAAACCGGCACTGGACAAATTGCTATTCAAGTAAGAATTGTCAGCATTCACCAACGCCAAATTACTGTTGGGCAAAAGGTCTTTCAATCTATTGCTCAGCAATATTGCCGAAATTGAACCCTTCAATTTTCCGTTGGGGCCATAGAACGGCACCGAAAAAATAAGCCCAGATCTATCTTTGTCGAGATGCGAAGTAATAAATTGCGAGTTATCGCAAGTTATAATTTCGCTGCCGCTGATGAATGGCAAATCAAATGCCGTCACTTTGTCAATCGTGCCATAGTGGGTTTTCAACCAAGACAATTGCGTGACCAATTGTTGATACTCAAATGTCTCAATTTCTGGCGGACCAGAAAATGGTTTGTGGCCAAGACTTGCTGGCTCAATCATCCGTTCAATTTTGGTCATGCCGCTGCTAGCATTCGAGATCAGTTGGTCAAACATCAAAATCGGCGCTTCGGGCTTCAACGTAATGGGATCAATGCGTTCAGGATCGAGATCAGCTTGAACCACATAAACTTCAGACACAGCAAGATTGACGGCCAAGTTATTATACATTTGCTGGAACGTAATCCGTGCTTCTTCTGTAAAGTTGAACCCACGCTCGTCAAGATTCCGAACGCCCGGCAAATAAGAAAGGGTACGCAAGTTTTCATAAATAGATTTGAACTTGCTCGAAATATTTTCTTCACCTCGCATTGTATCTTTGTGCGAAATGTCAATAAAATGCTGCCGCGCCTGAATCATGTTTTCGTTCCAGCGCATTTGCACAGCGTAACCAAAAACAAGTACAAGTGTTACAAGTGTAAGCCAGATTGTCGGAAATATTTTGGCCACTCTTGCTCCCCAGTAAGTTTAGCGAACTGGTTTTAAACAAATACAGCTTTACAATTTCTTAACTAACAATTGAGTTTAATTTTAAATGGTTGTGTCGGCTTGACTCTTTTTGGCCGCCGTGGTCGGTGAGCCAAATTATTAACAATGGATTCTTGAAAAATGGCCACCGCATTTGTGTTTCCGGGGCAAGGCAGTCAAGCGATTGGCATGGGCAAAGCTTTGGGCGATAATCACGCAGCAGCCCGGGCTGTGTTTGCGGAAGTGGACGACGCACTCGGCCAAAAACTGTCGGATCTGATGTGGAACGGCCTGGAAGCAGATTTAACCCTGACTGAAAACGCCCAGCCTGCTTTAATGGCCGTCAGCATGGCAGCTCTTCGGGTTCTGGAAACCGAGCACGGAATAAAACTGGATGAATATGCAAAATTTGTTGCGGGCCATTCGCTTGGTGAATATTCGGCACTGGCCGCCGTTGGAACATTCTCAATTGCAGATACGGCTCGCTTACTCAAAATCCGTGGCAAAGCCATGCAGGCCGCAACGCCCGTCGGAGTAGGGGCCATGGCGGCGTTGCTCGGATTGGATTTTGCCACAGCTTCTCTAGTGGCGGCAGAGGCAGCCCAAGGCGAAGTGTGCCAAGCGGCCAATGATAATTCAGATGGTCAGGTGGTCATTTCAGGTTCCAAAGCGGCAATTGACCGCGCGCTCGAAATCGCCAAAGCCAGAGGTGCAAAACGCGCTATCCTTTTGGCCGTCTCTGCACCCTTCCATTGTGCATTGATGCAGCCCGCAGCAGATGCGATGGCAAGAGCGCTCAGCGAGGTAAAAATGCACCCACCATCAGTGGCACTCGTGGCCAATGTGTTGGCCAGCCCCACCTCCGACCCCGCCATGATCCGCCAAAAACTTGTAGAACAAGTCACAGGTACCGTGCGCTGGCGTGAAAGCGTTGCTTATATGGTGGCTCAGGGTGTTAATGTATTTGTTGAAATAGGCGCTGGTAAAGTATTGACAGGACTAGCAAAAAAGAACGCTCCCGAAGCCCTCGCCGTGGCTTGCGGCACACCTGAAGACATTGCTGCTGTGGCGGCGCATTTAAAGCAAGGATAACCACAATGTTTAATCTCACCGGTAAAACCGCATTGATCACAGGTGCCAGCGGCGGCATCGGTGCTGCCATTGCCAAATCCTTGCATGCCGCAGGTGCCACCATCGCCATCTCCGGAACGCGTCAAGCCGTATTAGAAGAGCTGAAATCTCAAATCGGCGACAATGTTCACGTGCTGCCATGTAATTTGTCGAATCCCGAAGATGTCGAAAAACTTATCCCCGCTGCCGAAGCAGCCATGGGCGGCCTCGACATCTTGATCAATAATGCTGGCATAACCAAAGATGGTCTAGCCATGCGCATGAAAGACGAAGATTGGCAAAGTGTCTTAGACGTGAACCTCACCTCAAATTTCCGCCTCTGCCGCGCCGCCATGCGTGGCATGATGAAAAAGCGCTGGGGCCGGATCATCAACATCACATCAATTGTCGGAGTAACGGGTAATCCTGGTCAAGTGAACTATGTGGCCTCTAAAGCAGGCATCATCGGCATGACCAAATCCATCGCCCAGGAACTTGCTGCCCGCAATGTAACGGTCAATTGCGTAGCGCCCGGCTTCATTGCAACGCCGATGACAGATGTGCTGAACGACAAACAAAAACAAGCCATCCTAGCCCGCATCCCCGCTGGCCGCATGGGCGGCCCAGCTGATATCGCTGCCGCCGTCATATATCTGGCATCAGAAGAGGCCGGCTACGTCACAGGCCAAACGCTGCATGTCAATGGCGGTATGGCAATGATTTGATCGCTGTGGCATTTTGTGTTATCTTACGTTTTCTGATCGATCAGGAAATGTAAGAAAATGAATGCGGTAACCCTTTCAAGCAAATACCAGATATCCATCCCCAAGGAAATTCGAGAGCAACAAGGCTGGAAACCGGGGCAGAAGTTTGCCTTCATACCGCGCGGCAAGGGTGTTGAACTCGTGCCCGTCCCGAAATTAGCGGATATTATTGGCATTGCCAAAGGTGCTGATCCGACAGGTTATCGTGACCGGTTTGATCGCTATTAATGCGCGTTGTCGATACATCGCTTTGGATTGAGTTGATATCTCATGGGCCTTTGCTGGAAATTGCACATAAAGCCATTTCTCCAATAGAGTCCTGTATTGTTCCAACCATTGTTCATTACGAGTTGTCAAAATGGTGCAACCGCGTTTTGCAAGCGGAAGAAGCAAAGAGCGTTCAATCACTCCTGACTGAATGCATTACCGTCGACTTTGATTTAGCAGTAGCATTGGAAGCGGCAGCACTCTCGGCAAAACACAAACTCCACACCACAGACGCTATTATCTATGCGACCGCCCAGCTGCACGATGCGCCATTGCTCACCTGTGACGTTCATTTTGAAGGGCTGCCAGGGGTGGAGTACTTTGCAAAATAAAATTTTGCATGAAGTACAAACTCTTAAATCTGTCCAATTCTGCATAAAAAACAGAAATGAATTGATAAAAAATTCCCTCTTTTGACGGCAATCACTTTTGTGCTAACAAACAGCGCGGTGCGGTTTGAGGGGGCCTTCGTCAGGTATCCGATTGCGCTGCGTAATGAGTTAACAAGGACACTAACACATGAGCGATATCGCTGAACGAGTGAAGAAGATCGTAGTAGAACACCTGGGCGTAGATGCCGACAAGGTCAAGCAAGAAGCGAGCTTTATTGATGATCTCGGTGCCGACAGCTTGGACACGGTTGAACTCGTGATGGCTTTCGAAGAAGAATTTGGCATCGAAATTCC
>JAYTSN010000006.1:0-2500 GCA_043745625.1 Aestuariivirga sp.
GCATAATTGTGCCCTGACCACACAAACATATTATCGCCAGCAAAATGCTTGGCTAATTTTTCAGGCGTAACGCCGTCAACTGTGAATGAAACGGTCGGCACGCGGCGGTGCATGGCATTGGCCGAGGTGACACCTCTAATGGTAAGGCCTTTAACTTTCCGCAGGCCGTCGATTAATTTAAGCGTGATACGTTTTTCATATTCAGCAACGTTGCACCAGGCAGATTTCAATTTTTCCGCGCGCGTATCGCCTTCCCCAAATTGTTCGAGATATTCAATTGCCCCCAAGCACCCCGCCATACCTTCATGGCTTAAAGTGCCAGTTTCAAATTTATGCGGCAGCTCATTTCCCACGGCGCGAACTTTATAGCCAAAAATTTCGAGCAGCAATTCTTTGCGGCCCCAGAGAATACCCATGTGAGGACCGAACCATTTATAGGCTGAAGAGACTACGAAATCGGCATTTAGCGCTTGCACATCGATGGCATAATGCGGCGCATATTGAACGGCATCGAGATAAACCAAAGCACCAGCGGCTTTAGCTTCTTTGGCAAATTGAGCAGTATCATGAACAGTGCCAGTGCAATTGGAAGCCATCCCCATGGCCAGCAGTTTAGTTTTGGAACTCAGAACTTTGCTGAGAGCATCTGCCGGAAATTCATAAGTCTCCGTATCAAACTCCATCCAGCGCACAATGAGGCCCAAATCATCCGCCAACAACAACCACGGCGCAACATTAGCATCATGATCCATTCGGCTCAGCACAATTTCATCACCCTTGTTGAAGCGCTTGCCGAGGCAGCGCGACATGTGAAGGGTCAGCGTCGTCATGTTTTGGCCGAAGATGATTTCCTCAACCGAAGAGGCATTGTAAAAATCGGCGCAAGCAAGGTGTGCTTCATTCACCATTGCCTCGGCAGCAATAGTGGTTTTGAAATAGCCGCCTAAATTTGCGTTGTGGTGAATAAAAGTCTCCACTGTGCGGTCAATAACCTGTTGCGGAACTTGGGTTCCGGCGGGGTTATCGAAATAAACCCGCGAATTTCCAGCGTCTTTCAGGGCCAGTGAGGGAAACTGGACTCTAGCGGCTTTAACATCAAATTTATACTGCAATTTGGATTCTCCGATTGAGACATCAATAGCGGGCTTAAAGCCTTGTCTCAACAGTCGGTTTCAGGCATGTGCATGTCGTGCAAGTGCGGCGCTTTTTAACCAAGCGCTTGTATGTTTAGATACCAAGCAGAATTTTGGAGTGCTGTGATGAGCGACGAAGGCGAACTTGATCTCAATTCTTTGAACGACGAAGAGCTGGTTCAGCAAATCCACGACGATCTTTATGACGGCCTCAAAGAGGAAGTGGAGCAAGGGGTTAATATTCTCCTCGCCCGTAACTGGACTCCCTACAAAACTTTGACCGAAGGTTTGGTTGAAGGCATGCGCATTGTTGGCATTGATTTCCGCGATGGTATTTTGTTTGTGCCTGAAGTTTTGCTTGCTGCAAATTCAATGAAAGCCGGGATGGCGATTTTGCGCCCGCTGCTGATTGCCACTGGCGCACCGCGTCTTGGCAAGATGGTGATTGGCACTGTGAAAGGTGATATTCACGATATTGGTAAGAATTTGGTCGGCATGATGATGGAAGGTGCGGGCTTTGAAGTGATCAACCTCGGCATCAACAATCCGGTCGAGAATTATTTAAAGGCGATTGATGAGCACCAGCCAGACATCATCGGTATGTCAGCTTTGCTCACAACAACGATGCCCTATATGAAAGTCGTGATCGACACGATGAAGGAAAAAGGCATTCGTGATGATTATATCGTTCTGGTTGGTGGCGCGCCCTTGAACGAAGAGTTTGCCAAGGCTGTGGGTGCTGATGCTTATTGCCGCGATGCGGCTGTGGCTGTTGAAACTGCCAAAAGCTTTATGGCGCGGAAGCATAATCAGCTTCCTGCCTAATTCGGTTACTTCAGAATATTTGCTATTTTGTTTGCGTTGCCAAGAACGCCGTCAGTCAATAATGGCATTGCCGTCATAAGGGCGATCGCCATGAGCATCATGATGAGCGTATATTCAATTGCCGTTGCGCCTGTTTCATCACTAAAATATTTCTGCATATAATCTCTCCGGCGCTTAGGTTTCACGTGTCGCTTTGCAGCAATCAACCAAAGCCATTTTTCGTTGCTTATAGTATCGATGTTAATGCGACCTAAAGGCTAGTCACAATTGTTACGTTCAGTTTATGAAGTTCGAAAGAACGCGGATTGCATTTACTAAATTTTTAATTTTTAACCTTAGGTCAAACAAAAAGGGCGTTGCCAAGCAACGCCCTCTCCAAGAACATAACTTCAATCGGTGCGGCAGAAACCCACCAATGCCAGTATTATGGCGCGATTGCTTTGCCGATGTTGTTGAAACGCGATACGAGGGCGCTTGTGATGTAAGGCATAGCAGTCAACAAGCAAACAGCCATAGCAGCGGCAATCAAACCGTATTCGATT
>JAYTSN010000007.1:0-2468 GCA_043745625.1 Aestuariivirga sp.
GAATTTGAGCACATCATTATGCCCCGCATCCATCACCGTGGTGCCGCCCGACCACCAGATATTATCCGAGAATTTTTGCCAAGCCCCATTCTTGTCGTCGGGCGATGATGCCCGCACTTCAGACACAATCGTCTGGTGCGTTAAAGGATCAAGTCCATCAATGGTATAGCCATAAATAACGCCCCCAGCCGACGTGTTGTAAATCCAATCCCGCCCAGCCCCGCCGATGGTGATCGTGCCGGATTTTCCATCGTTGAAAAGACCTGCGGAAGCAGGGTCAAATGCGGCAGTGCCACCGAAGGCCAGAACCCAGTCATTGCCAAACACCGCGTCAGCACTGTCATTGTGGGCCGTCAGCTCATGTGGGGCGGTTTGGTGGTCGGAGTTAAGTGGTTTGAAATGAAACGTCATTCGGGCTCCTGATTATTGAGGTTACACGATTTGGTTGTGGGCGGTAGGGGATGGGGTTTTATTGGCTAAGCCAAGCTTAATCCAGCAACTTCAACGTCGTCTTCCTGATCGGCTCAAGACTGTTGTTGAAAATGGGAAGCTCCAGAAGTGGTGACCCAGTTGTGGAGTATGACCAAACATAGCAGGCCCACCGTACGCTGTCAAGCTAAAAATCCTACAAAACGCAAAAAAATCTTAACCTGTTGATGTCACGTCAAAAATCCCCATCCACCAAAAAACGCAAAAAAGGCCGGGTGTTTCCATCCGGCCTTCATCACGTAAAAACCGTTTTGTTTCAGGCCATCGCGGTTTGCAAGTTCGCATCGACGGCATCAATAAAGCCTTCAGTCGTCAACCATTGTTGATCCGGGCCAACAAGCACGGCTAGATCTTTGGTCATTTTGCCTTGCTCGATGGTATCAACAGTTACGCGTTCAAGCGTATTGGCGAATTTCAAAAGTGCTGCATTGTCATCAAGTTTTGCACGATGTTTCAAGCCACCTGTCCAGGCATAAATCGATGCTGTGGAGTTGGTTGATGTCGCCTTGCCTTGTTGGTGCAAGCGGTAATGTCGGGTCACCGTGCCGTGGGCTGCTTCGGCTTCAACGGTTTTGCCGTCCGGTGTTAGCAACACTGATGTCATCAAGCCGAGTGAGCCATAACCTTGGGCCACGAGATCTGACTGCACGTCACCATCATAGTTTTTGCATGCCCAAATGTAGCCGCCTGTCCACTTCATGGCAGAAGCCACCATGTCGTCGATCAAGCGGTGTTCGTAAGTGATGCCAGCTTTTTCATAATCAGATTTGTACTCAGCGTCGTAGACAGCTTGGAAAATGTCTTTAAAGCGACCGTCATATGCTTTCAAGATTGTGTTCTTTGACGAGAAGTAAACGGGCAGTTTGCGTTGCAGCCCATAGGTGAGGGAGGCGCGCGCAAATTCCTTAATTGAATCTTCCAGGTTATACATGGCCATGGCAACACCAGCGCCGGGAGATTTGAACACTTCCTTCTCGATCACTGCGCCGTCTTCGCCCACGAACTTCATCGTCAGCGTGCCTTTGCCCGGGAACAGGAAATCAGTGGCGCGATATTGATCGCCGTAAGCGTGGCGGCCAATGATGATGGGTTTGGTCCAACCCGGTACAAGGCGCGGCACGTTTTGGCAAATGATGGGTTCGCGGAAAATTACGCCGCCCAAAATATTGCGGATGGTGCCGTTGGGCGATTTCCACATTTGCTTGAGGCCAAATTCTTTAACGCGCGCTTCATCTGGCGTGATCGTGGCGCACTTCACGCCCACGCCATATTGCTTAATCGCATTGGCGGCTTCAACGGTCACTTTATCATCTGTCGCATCACGGTGTTCCATGCCCAGGTCATAGTATTTCAGATTAACATCGAGATAGGGCAGGATCAGCTTTTTCTTGATCAAATCCCAAATGATGCGCGTCATCTCATCGCCATCGAGTTCAACAACGGGATTGGCGACTTTGATTTTGGTCATGGGAGGTGCCTCTGTGTATGAGTTGATTTGAGCGCGGCTATAGCAGGGTAAACTTGCATGTGGAAGCTGCTTTGACAGGCTAGGTGATCAGTGGCAGGGAAGGGGAATGGCGACTGCATCCACCTCTACCAACGCGTTTCATTATCCTGCTTATGTGAATTATTTTATCAGCCGAGTTGGACACAGCTTTGCATTGCAAATTGTTTCAACGGCGATCGGTTGGCAGGTTTATGCCATCACGCATCAGGCAATTTATTTGGCCTATGTGGGCTTAGCGGTATTCTTGCCAGTATTGTTGTTGGTGCTGCCGTCGGGCTATGTGGCTGATCACTATGATCGGCGGATGGTTTCGGCCGGCTGTTTTGCGCTTGAGGTTTTGGCCGCCTTGGGGCTTGTGATGTTTTCCTTGGGAGCGCAGACTCACGTTTGGCCGGTGTTTATGTATTTGTCTTTGCTTGGCGTTGCATCAGCTTTTGGCAATCCGGCAGCTTCGGCGATTGTGCCTAATCTT
>JAYTSN010000008.1:0-2465 GCA_043745625.1 Aestuariivirga sp.
GCGCTGAAGACGACATGCACAACCGCCTGTCGACCCACGAACAAGAAGGCGAAACTCAACATGACCATGATGATTTCGTTACGTTCATCATTGAACTGAACGGCGAGCAAAATAAGGACGCTCTGCTAAGGCGCATCGCCAGCACCATTGAAGCTCACGACATCCTTCGCGTCAAAGGCTTCGCATCCATCGCAGGCTCCAATGCCCGCCTCCTCATGCAAGCCGTTGGCCCTCGTCTGAACTCCTATTTCGACCGCACGTGGAATGCAGGCGAAGCTAAACGCACTCAACTCGTTGTGATTGGTGAGAAGATGATGGATCAAATGGCGATTTCGAAAATGTTGGTTGGGTAGTGCACCTTCTCGCTACCACCTCCGGCGTGATTGATGGTGCAGCAGAAGCCATCGACCTTAAACAATCTCCTGCTGATGTGATCATCCTCACCGCTGCCGATAGCGAGCTCGCAGGCCTCGCCAGCGCGCATGATGCGTTAGGAAGTGAAGCACCATCATTGCGCCTCGCCAATTTAATGCAGTTGCAACACAATTTCGCAGTCGATCTCTACGCCGAAAAAACCTGCACAAAATCCAAACTCATCATCATGCACCTCCTTGGTGGCGCATCTTATTGGCCTTATGGTGTTGACGTCATCGAAGCGCTGGCCCGTGAAAACAACATCAAACTCGCGATCATTCCCGGCGGCAAAGACGCTGACCCATCGCTTTCCGAGCGTTCAACAATCAGCCCCGCCGACTGCGAACGCCTGCGCCAATATTTCGTATGCGGCGGCCATGACAATGCAAAAGCCATTCTCCAATTCGCCAATCATCTGTTGATTGGAACACCAGCCCCCGCCCCCGCCGAACCCTTGCCCGCGTCCGAATTCTATCAAGGCAACGGCGCCGAAAAAATTTCAATCATATTTTATCGCTCTGTAATCGAAGGTGGACAGACGGCTCCCATCGACGCATTGCTGACCGCCTTCAAAAACCAAAACATCAGCGCTTCAGCAATCTTCGTCGCCAGCCTGAAAGATAAGACAAGCGCCAGCTTCATTCTCGAAAATCTAAATTCTCCGCAAGTGATCATCAACGCCACAGCCTTCGCCGTCGGCAACGAAGAAAATGATCCCTTAGCCAGTTTCGATTGCCCAGTTCTGCAAGTAACTCTCGCTGGAAACACGCAAAGCGATTGGCAAGAATCTTCACGCGGCCTCAAAGCCACCGATCTCGCAATGTCCGTCGTGCTGCCCGAACTCGATGGCCGGATTTATACCCGTGCCATTTCCTTCAAAGCCGATGCGCTGTGGCATGAAAAAACCCAGTGCCACATCGTCACCTATAAACCCGTGTCTGACCGCATCGACTATGTCGCAACACTCGCCGCCAATTGGCTGCACTTGCGTGAAACCCCAAACGCGCAAAAACCCATCGCCATCATCCTCGCCAACTATCCCGATAAAGATGGCCGCGTGGCCAATGGTGTGGGCTACGACACGCCTGCGAGCACGATTGAGATTTTGAAGGCATTGCAAGCTGCTGATTATACGCTCGGTAAAATTCCCAACGATAGCAACCATCTCATAAAAGCACTGATATCCACGCGCCGGAACCCGCAACCGAACCAACCAAAACTAACTTGCGACGAATACAAAAAGCATTTTTCCACCCTCCCCGAAATCATCCGCACACAGATCATTTCTCAATGGGGCAAACCCGAATCCGATCCCCACTTTTTCAACGGCGCATTCCACCTCGCCATCAATCTCTACGGCAACATAGCAGTGGCGATCCAACCCGCACGCGGCTACGGCATCGACCCCAAATCTACTTATCATGATCCCGCACTCGTCCCGCCGCATTTCTACCTCGCCACCTATTTCTGGCTGCGTCACCATTTCAAAGCCCAAGCCATCATCCATAATGGCAAGCACGGCAATCTCGAATGGTTGCCCGGTAAAGCCGTGGCCTTGTCCAAAGATTGTTATCCCGAAATCACACTCGGGGCCATTCCACAACTCTATCCCTTCATCGTCAATGACCCAGGCGAAGGCACACAAGCCAAGCGCCGAACATCAGCCGTCATCATTGATCATTTAACGCCGCCTCTGACACGCGCAGAATCCTACGGCCCGATGAAAGATTTAGAAGCGCTGGTCGACGAATATTATTTGGCATCAGGTCTAGACCAACGCCGCATCACGACACTGCGCCAACAAATTTTCGATCTCACAGCTTCAACCAAGCTTGACAAAGACGCAGGCCTCAGCGGCACCGATGATAGCGACCTCCAAAAGTTGGACTCGTTCCTCTGTGATCTCAAAGAAGCGCAAATTCGCGATGGGCTCCACATCTTGGGCCAGTCGCCTACAGGCCAACAGGAAACCGATTTGTTGGTAGCACTCACAAGAGTGCCGCGTGGATTGGGTGAAGGTGGGGATGCCAGCCTGATCCGCGCCCTCGCCC
>JAYTSN010000009.1:0-2458 GCA_043745625.1 Aestuariivirga sp.
GGACCCAAATTACTTCGCAGCCAGCTTGGCAGCAATACCTGCAACGTGCTTGCCTTGATAATGCGCGGCTTCAAGGTCTTGCTTGGAAGGTTGGCGTGAACCATCACCACCTGTCGTCATCGATGCGCCGTAAGGTGAACCGCCCTTGAGTTCATCATGGCCCATCTGGCCAGCATAAGCATAAGGCAATCCAACAAGAACCATACCGTGATGTAACATCACAGTGTGGAACGAAAGAATCGTAGATTCTTGTCCACCATGTTGTGTTGCTGATGATGTCATGGCTGAGCCCACCTTGCCAACCAACGCGCCCTTGGCCCAAAGGCCACCCGTTTGATCAATGAAGTTTTTCATCTGGGCAGTCATCATGCCGTAGCGTGTGCCCGTTGCAAAAATGATGGCGTCATAATTTGGGAGCTCATCAACAGTGGCAATCTCAGCTTTCTGATCCATTTTATAATGCATCGTTTTTGCGGTTTCGGCAGGCACCAATTCCGGCACACGCTTTACATTCACAGTGGCACCAGCTTCCTTGGCACCTTCAGCAGCGGCATAAGCCATGGCTTCCATGTGGCCCCAGGCCGAATAATAAAGAACGAGAACTTTAGTCATTGTGTTTTCCTATATGGTTGCAGTTTCTAATAGTGCTTTGAGATCGATACGCGCGTTCATCATTTTCAGTTTGCCATCGGGTTCACGCGGCCAATCTTTTTCGAGCTTGTCCCAATAAAGCTCTATGCCATTTTCATCAGGGTCGCGCAGGTAAAGCGCATCAGAAACACCGTGATCTGCGGCCCCGTCCAACTCACGACCGCTCATCAATACGCGCTTAAAGGCATTGGCGAGATCAACCCGCGTTGGATATAAAATCGCCGTGTGGTACAGCCCCGTGGTGCCGGGTGGAGGCGGACTGCCGCCTTTGCTTTCCCATGTATTGAGACCAATGTGATGGTGATAACCACCAGCCGAAATGAACGCCGCTTGCTCACCATACATTTGCTGAAGTTCAAAACCCAAAACGCCGCAATAAAAATCCAGCGCCCGCTGAAGGTCAGCGACTTTCAAATGCACATGGCCGATATGCGTTCCCTTGGGAATGATAAAATCTTGTTTTGTCATGGCAAATCCTAATGTAACAATTATTGTTACCTTATTTAGTGCGGTGCAGCAACAACTTCAAGGACTATTTGAAAGTGTGGACAGATCTCCGCTTAAGCCTTGTGTAGAGAGCGCATATGGCAGAATGAAGAAAGATGTTCGGAGTTCAGTCATGTCTCAAAAATTCAACTATATAGCGCCCTCCAATTTTACCATCATTGACCACCCGCTGGTGCAGCATAAGCTCACTTTGATGCGAGATAAGAACACGCCCACCGCTGTTTTTCGCCAGCTCTTGCGCGAAATTTCATTGTTGATGGCCTATGAAGTTTCGCGCGATTTGCCCATGACCACGCAAGCCATTGAAACGCCTGTCGCCCCCATGGATGCACCGATCATCAAAGGAAAAAAACTCGTCATCGTTTCAGTATTGCGCGCGGGCAATGGTTTGCTTGAGGGCATGCTAGATTTGATTCCTTCGGCACGCGTTGGTCATATTGGCCTCTACCGCGACCCTAAAACTTTGCAGCCCGTTGAATATTACATGAAAGTTCCAGAGGATATTTCTGAGCGCCGCACGATTGTGGTTGATCCGATGTTAGCCACAGGCAATTCAGTCTCAGCAGCCGTCAAACGCCTCAAAGAAAAGGGTGCAAAGGAAATCAGGCTCGTCACCTTATTGGCAGCCCCCGAAGGCGTCATGCATTTCCATGATGAACATCCAGATGTACCGTTTTACACAGCAGCACTAGACTCGCACCTCAATGACCATGGCTACATTGTGCCCGGTCTCGGCGATGCAGGCGACCGAATGTTTGGGACAAAATAATTTACCCCCTCTTAAGCATGGTTTGGATTTCACGAAATCTTAAAACTTAACGCAAGGATTGCCCCGCTACTGTGAGCGCAACACAGTTGAGGTTTGTTGCGTTTATGGTCGGTCAAAAGGCAAATAATAAATCAAAAGCATTTTGCCGCGCCGATGGCACGCCGCCGCGTGTGCTTTATGCGGAAGACCAAACCACGTCACGCATCATAACCACTGCCATGCTAAAGCGCATGGGGTTTGAAGTAGATGCTGTTGAAGATGGCGAGCGCGCGCTTGAATGCGCACGTCATGACAAATATGATGTGATCTTGCTCGACATTGAAATGCCAGTGATGGACGGGGTTACTGCCGCGCGTTCAATCCGTGCTGACCTGGCCCATTGCAACTCCACGCCGATTTTGGCGTTGTCAGCATTCCTTGCGGATTCAACCGAACATACCAATTGGCGCGATGCATTCGACAGTGCTGTACCAAAGCCAGCCAATAGCAACGAACTGATGGCAGCAATGGCAAAGGCGCTGGGCCAAAAAT
>JAYTSN010000010.1:0-2456 GCA_043745625.1 Aestuariivirga sp.
ATTGGCTGATAAGGATCAGTGTTCGATCCCAGCGCAATGGTGCGCGGCTCATAATTGGTCGCGGTTAATTCCCCCCGAAGAAGAGCCGCCGCGTTCGGCTTAATGAAAAGCTTCGATTCAAAATCAAGCCCCGGCGAAAGCCCCATGTAAGAATGCGCAGGCCGCGCATAACAATAAACACAACCATGCTCACAACCACGGTAGGGGTTGATTGAACGATCAAAGGAAATATCAGGCGATTGGTTGCGGGCGATGATGGTTTTTGGAGTCTCGGTGAAAATCTCAGTTTTCAGGCGCGGAATTTCAGCCAGCGACTCCCAACCATCATCCACCAGTTCCTCACTCAGCGTCTCAAACCGCCCTGCCGGATTGCTTCTGGCACCCCGCCCGCGCTCCATCTGCGGCAGTGAAGTGAAAGCCCCCGATTCAAAGCCCACCGAAGGGCGCATATTGATGAGTGTTTGCATGAAAAGAACGTAGCAAGAACTATAGAACTTTTCAAGAACAATTTATTTGCGTCTCAAATGCTCATCCAAGCGCGGCATGATCTCTATAAAATTACATGGCCTATGCCGATAATCCAACTGCGGTTTCAAAATCTCGTCCCAGCCATCGCGGCAAGCGCCGGGCGAGCCTGGCAGGCAGAACACATATTTGCCCATCACCACACCAGCAGTGGCGCGGCTTTGCACGGTTGAGGTTTTGATTTTTTGGAACGACATCATGTGGAACAAAACGCCGAAGCCTTCGATCTCTTTATCAAACAATGGCCGCATGGCTTCAATGGTCACATCGCGGCCCGTCAGGCCCGTACCTCCTGTAGAAATGATGACGTCGACGGATTTATCTTTGGCGAATTTGCGTACACAGGCGCGGATGGCGCGCACGTCATCTTTCACAATCGCGCGGCCCGCAAGACGGTGGCCTTCAGTGGTGAGGCGGTCAACTAATGTCTGGCCAGATTTATCATCGGTTAATGTTCGCGTGTCTGAAATGGTGATGACAGCTATACCAACGGGTAAGAACGCACGCTCACTCATAATCCAACCTCATTCATTTTCGCTTTGAAATTCTGCAAATCACGCCACGCTAATTTTTTCTGCGTGGGCGCTTTCAGCAAATCATCGGGGTGCAATGTGGCCAACAATGGAATTTCACCCACACTCAGCCATTTGCCGCGTTGACGAATAATCGAGGCATCGCCACGGGCTAAATACTGTCCGCCTAAACTGCCCAGCGATAAAATAAATTTCGACCCGGCGAGTGCAATCGCCCTAGCGGCAAACGGTAAACACGCGGCGATTTCATTATCGAGCGGTTGACGATTGCCCGGTGGTCGCCATGGAATGAAATTCATCAGCATCACATTGCGCGGCGCTGGTTCATCGCCAATGTTCAAACCAATTGCGGCCAGCATGGCCTGCAGCAACACGCGGGCTTTGGCGGAAATCACTTGGCCAGATTTGTCTTCTTCATTGCGCGGGCGATCCGACAAAACCAAAATCGATGACTGTAGATTGCCTTCGATAAAGGAAAGCTTGGTGGCTCCTTTGCGGAGAGGGTTTGCTTCAAAATAATTCAGCGCTTGCGATAAAGCTTCGAGCGAATTGCAGGAAGCAGCTTGTGTTGCAGCATCCGCTGCGGCTTGGTCTGGCAACGTGGCCGCACGTCGTGCAGGTGCCGAAATGATCTGCGGCGCCAATTTAGGCTTTTCCACCACAACAGAAGCCGCAAACCGATCAATCGCGGTTTCGCTCACAATCTCATCGGCCCCCATTTCCACAAGCCAGCTTAAGGCTGCGGTGGCTTGTTCGGGGGTCATGTCGTTTGGTTGCGTCTGCATGTCTATTATGGCTGCTTGTCAATCATACCTCTCTGCCTATAACAGACCTCTATAAGTCTAAGCAAATCACGGAGAATAGTTGTGAGCGATATTCAGCGCGAAGCCATGGAATATGATGTGGTAATTGTTGGTGCAGGCCCAGCAGGCCTGTCGGCTGCCATTCGCGTGAAGCAACTTTCGCCTGAAACAACCGTATGCATTCTTGAAAAAGGTTCGGAAGTTGGGGCACATATATTGTCCGGGGCTGTGGTTGATCCGATTGCTCTCAATGAGCTGATCCCCGATTGGAAAGAAAAGGGCGCGCCCCTCACCACTGCAGTGATTGAAGACCGGTTCTTCCTGCTCGGTCCGTCAGGGGCTTTACGCTTGCCCAATTTCCTCATGCCGCCACTGATGAGCAATCATGGCAATTATGCTGTTTCACTTGGCAATGTCTGCCGTTGGCTTGCAACACAAGCTGAAAGCTTGGGCGTTGAGATTTATCCCGGCTTTGCTGCTTCGGAGGTTTTATACCGCGCAGATGGCTCAGTGCGCGGCGTGGTGGCTGGCGTTATGGGCATAGCCAAAGACGGCACGCATAAGCCGGATTACCAGCCGGGCATGGAGCTGACGG
>JAYTSN010000011.1:0-7159 GCA_043745625.1 Aestuariivirga sp.
TATCTTTATTGCC
Organism: Aestuariivirga sp.; assembly: GCA_043745625.1. Taxonomy (GTDB): domain Bacteria; phylum Pseudomonadota; class Alphaproteobacteria; order Rhizobiales; family Aestuariivirgaceae; genus Aestuariivirga. The sequence continues at coordinate 14 of JAYTSN010000011.1, forward strand.
CGACATACTTATTCCCTGTTCCCAGCCCGCATCAGTTTGCCCCCCCTAATACTTGCACTCGCTTTCATGTTTCACCATGAAAGAAAACTTTTAGCTCTCAAAAGCTGGTGAGTCCTAGCGAGTCATTGTAATTGCGGCAAGCAAAAATTCACCACCAAACTTTTGAGAGTCTAGCTAGTATCAGATTTTCGCAGAACGCAAGACTTGACAATCGAAAATTACGATTAGACAGTACACGGATAATCAATTTGCAAAGGTTATTTTTCGGGTTGCTCGTCAATCATATGCTTGGCCATATAGGGCGCATTCGCAACTGCAAAAAATGCTGTCAGTCCCAAAATGCCAAACACCTTAAAATTTACCCATAATGGTTCGGAATAAACCCAAATAAGTATGTTTAATATCGCGAGACCGAAAAAGAAAAATGCCCAACGTAGTGTGAGAGTGTGCCACGCGCCATCTGGCAAGTTCAGCGCTTCACCTAACATTGTTTTTAGAAACAGTTTTTTAAACCACAAGCCAATAAGAAGTGCTGAGCCAAACAACACATTGATGATTGAAACTTTTATTTTCAGATAAAATGGATCTTTAAAATAAAATGTCAGTCCGCCAAATACCACAACCAGAGCTGCGGTTACCAGTTGCATGTATGAAATTTTCTTGGTGAGCCAATAGCCTACCGCCAAGGCAATCAAGGTTGCAACCACGAGGGCAGCGGAGGCATAAATCAAATCAAACTTGAGGTAGACGGCAAGAAACACAATGAGTGGCCCTAAGTCTAACAACAATTTTTTGTTCTGGCTCATGGGTCTTCAAATCCTGCTATTGCTTTTGAGAATGCTCGCGCATCAAAGGGCTGTAAATCATCAATTGTTTCGCCAACACCAATGGCATGGATGGGCAATTTGAATTTTTCGGCAATGGCCACAAGAATGCCGCCACGCGCCGTGCCGTCTAATTTGGTCATAATCAAACCTGTCACGCCGGCAACTTTCATGAAGACCTCGGCTTGCGCCAGCGCATTCTGACCGGTTGTTGCATCAAGCACTAACAACACAGCATGAGGTGCAGCTTCATCTTGTTTTTTGATGACGCGTACAACCTTATCAAGCTCATCCATCAAATAGGCCTTGTTCTGAAGGCGGCCAGCTGTGTCGATAAACAAAATATCGGTTCCGTCTTCGCGCGCTTGTTTCAGCGCATCAAAAGCAAGACCTGCTGAGTCTGCTCCTGGTGGTGCGCTCTTGGTCACGGCACCAATGCGATTTCCCCAAACTGTCAATTGTTCAATGGCCGCCGCACGAAATGTGTCACACGCAGCGAACATCACTTTAAAGCCTTCAGACGCCGCGATGGACCCGAGCTTACCAATTGTCGTGGTCTTGCCTGATCCATTCACTCCAACGACAAGAATGACAAACGGTTTTTCCGAACCAAAATTAAACGGCACTTCGACGGGCTTCAACACTTTGGCAACTTCGTCAGCCAGAATTTGTTTCACTTCTTCAGGGTCTACTTCCTTGTCGTAACGCCCTTGTGAAACGGCCTTGATAATGCGTTCTGCAACGGTGATGCCGAGATCAGCTTGGATTAAAGTATCTTCAAGCTCTTGCAGTGTTTCCTTATCGAGTTTGCGCTTGGTAAATATTGCAGTGATCGAACCCGAAATCGTATTTGATGATTTCGAAAGCCCATCTTTAAGGCGCGAGAACCAGCCACTCTTTTGTTGTGCGGGCTCTTCAACAATAACGGGAACAGGCGCAGGAGGAGGTGGAGGTGGAGGAGGAGGAGGAGCAGCCACCACAATCGGAGTTAGTGTTTTTGGCTCAGGCCCAGGCGGCGGAGCAGGCGCTACAGGCTTTGGCTGGGGCGCTGCCTTTGGAACAGGTGCAGTTTTTGTTTTGGTCACCTTTGCAGGTGGCGGAGGTGGGGCAACCTTAACGACTTGAACTGGTTTTGCCTTGGCCACTTTCGCAGGCGGCGGCGGAGGAGATGCTTTTGCGGCTTTCTTCGCAACAGGCTTTGGCGCTGCCTTCTTCGACGTTGGCTTTTTAACAGGCGGCGGATGCGGGGCTTTTGACTTCGTTGGTGCGTTTACGACTGGCTTGGCTTTGGCCTTCTCAACCTTTTGCGGCTTTTCGGCCTCAACAATTATTTCAGGTTCTAATTCAGGCGCCGGTAAGGCGACTTGCTCTACTTCGACTGGGGCTGCTTCTTCGGCAGGTTTGCCTGTAATGCGGTTGAATAGTTTTTTGAAAAATCCAGCCATATCTTAAAGCCCCATCACGAGATGCAAAGCGGCAACATTCTTGACCCGCGCTGTAATCAGGGCACCTGGAACCATCACCGTTTCAAATTTTGCTAAAGCAAAATGCTCAGTGCGTCCTTGGCTTGGTGTTTCAATTAACACATCTCGCGTGGCACCCATTTGCGAGGCCATGAAAGCACTCTGCCGTGCTTCACCTTTAGCTCGCAGCAGTGCCGCGCGGCGTTTCACGAGGCTCTGTTCGACAGCTGGCATCTTTGCCGCAGGAGTTCCTGGACGCGTTGAATATGGGAATACGTGGAGATAAGTGAGGCCGCATTCATCAACGATCTTCATTGAGTTTTCGAACATCTCATCAGTCTCAGTGGGAAACCCTGCGATAATATCTGCTCCAAAAACCATGTCAGGCCTTTTGGCGCGCAACATATCGCAAAATTCAATTGTGTGTTCGCGGCTATGCCTGCGCTTCATGCGTTTTAGTATCAGGTTATCGCCAGATTGGAGCGAAAGATGCAAGTGTGGCATCACGCGTGCATCGCCAGTTAGCACGTCAACCAATTGATCATCGACTTCGATGGAATCGATTGAAGAAAGGCGCAATCGTTTGAGATCAGGAACTTTTTTCAATATTGAAGCCAACAAAGCCCCAAGCTTCGGGCTGCCCTCGAGATCAGCGCCCCATGACGTCAAATCAACGCCTGATAAAACCACCTCAGCATGACCCGATGCTACAAGGCGGCGCACTTGCTCGACGGCATCTAAAACTGACACAGAGCGGGAATTGCCACGGCCGTAAGGAATGATACAAAAAGTACAGCGATGGTCACAGCCATTCTGCACTTGCACAAATGCCCGCGTGCGACCTGTGAGTTGCTCGATGATTGGTGGCCGTGTTTCTTTCACGGTCATAATATCAGACACATCAACGCGCGGGCGATTGCTGCCAACAATCCAACTTGATGACTGCAACTTCTCCTCATTGCCTAATACCCGCGAGACTTCGGGCATTGCTGCAAACATTTCTGGATCAGTTTGGGCCGCACAGCCGGTGACGATAATTTGTCGTTCAGGATTTTCCTTGTGCGCCTTGCGAATGGCCTGTCTGGCCTGCCTGGTGGCTTCGGATGTTACTGCGCAGGTGTTGAACACGATGGCATTCTGCAGCCCAGTTTTTTCAGCATGACCACGCATAACTTCGGTCTCAAATGTATTGAGCCTGCATCCAAAACTAATGTGTTCTACTGCTGTCACAAAAGCCCCTCAGGCAAGACACCATCAAATTCATAAGCCACGGGCCCAGTCATCATCACATGGCCATCGCTTTCACGAACTGCCATATGCAAATCGCCACCGGGCAGCGTGATGCGGCATTTGTCGTCGATAATTTTAATGCGGTGCCCAGCGGCCATTGTCGCACATGCTGCTGTGCCACAGGCCTTGGTCAATCCCGCACCGCGTTCCCACACGCGCAGGATAATATGATCTCGTGCCAAAACCTTGGCAAAGGAGATATTGGCGCGTTCTGGGAAAAGCGGATGATTTTCGAGCATCGGGCCTGCACGGCCTAAATCTACCACATCCAAATCATCCACCCAGAATATGCAATGCGGATTTCCCACATTTACAACCGATGGCGAATGAATGAGCGGATGATCAATAGGGCCATATTGCATTTCGATATGGCGCGTATCAGCAAAGGCTTCCGAAAGCGGGATGTCTTTCCAGCCAAACTTGGGAAGGCCCTGATCGATTGTCACCATTTTGTCGCCAGCTTTGGACGCAATCAACATGCCGCCCTTGGTGCTGATGGTTGCCGTGTTTGTGTCATTCTCGTCAAACAGCAAATCCGCAATGCAGCGCGAGGCATTACCGCAGGATTGTACTTCGCCCCCTTCGGCATTCCAAATCCGCATGCGCACATCGTAGCCGGATGATTTTTCCAGAACAATCAGCTGGTCGCAACCAATTCCGGTTTTACGGTCGGCAATTGCTTTTGCTGCATTCTCCGAAATAACCAATGGCTGGGCGCGCGCATCGAGCACTACGAAATCATTGCCTAGTCCGTTCATTTTACGGAAGGGGATTGGGGTTGCCACAGTCATAATGGGCTATATGGGGGAAAAACCGGCTAATCTCAATGCGAAATGTCTTTACGCGTCGGCCAGCTTTGGACGCTTCTCAAGCGCCTTCAAAACTTGAATTAAATCATTGCCCCGTTTCATGATCAGGCCACCTTGGGCAACCACGCAATACAGGCCGTTTTTGCGGGTCAGAGCAGGGTTCTTGATGATTCGGTACAAGGGCTGCTCGCTGCTGCGCCGAAAGACGCTAAAACTTGCTACATCGCGGCCAAAGTCCATCGCATAGTCGCGCCATTCGCCGCTTGCAACGTTGCGGCCATAAAGCCCGAGAATCATATTGAGTTCTGACCGATCAAATCTTACTTCTTTGGGCGAAACGCCAGAAAGCCTCAGCAAAACGCCTGTTTCAGAGATCTGATTAATGCCTGACATGGGCAGCTATCTCAATCAATGTCATCACGATGTAACAATGCAACCGCAGCCTCAATTTTGCAAGCAGACAAAATTCCCCAGTTTTGCCGCAATTGCACCAATTCTTCGACACGATGCAGGGGGATAGTTCTGTTGTTGCCTCGACAGCCCGGCTGGTTTGCTTTGGTTCAAGCCCCCCAGCCCCCCGAAGCTTTTATTAATCGGCCGGGCCCCTGTTTCTTAAAGATTTAGCGTCAGTCTGTGTGTTTGTTTAGTATTAAGGCGGCTGCTGTTGCAGTCGCCCTTTTTTTGTCCGATACAGACTTGACGAAACGGCAGTGATTTCCAATATCGCAGGCCAACAAATTGGGAACCACTATGGCAAAATCAGCAACCAAGAAATCCGATCAATCGGCAAAACCGCAAGCCTTTCAGGCTGAGGTTGGAAAGCTGCTGCACATGATGGTGCATTCGGTTTATTCTGACCGCGATGTATTTTTGCGCGAACTCATTTCAAATGCATCTGATGCTTTGGACAAACTTCGGTATGAAGCGATTGCCAAGCCTGATCTTTTGGAAAAGGATGCAAAGCTTGAGATCAGATTGAAGCCTGACAAAACGACAAAAACGCTGACCATCATGGATAGCGGTGTTGGCATGTCGGCTGATGAGCTGACCGATAATCTCGGCACCATTGCTAAATCTGGCACGCAAGCCTTCGTTGAAAAAATCAAAGATGCACCAAGTCTGATCGGGCAGTTTGGCGTTGGCTTTTATTCAGCCTTTATGGTGGCCTCCAAAGTTGAAGTGTTTTCGCGCAAAGCGGGTGGCAATGAAGGCCATGTGTGGGCTTCCGATGGCGAGGGAACATTCACTGTGACCCCTGCCACAGATCTGGCGCGGGGCACGCGAATTATTTTGCATTTGCGTGATGACGCTTCGGATTATCTTGAAGATTGGAAACTTGAAGAAGTTGTGCGCTCATATTCTGATCACATTGCTCACCCCATCATGCTTGAGGCCGAAGGCGAACCGCGCCAAATTAATTCCGCCAATGCTATTTGGATGCGCGCAAAAAGCGAAGTTACGCCCGAACAGCACAAAGAATTTTTCGGTATTCTGAGCCATGCAACGGATGCGCCAGCGCTTACAATTCATTACCGCGCCGAAGGTCGCCAAGAATACAATGTGTTGCTTTATGTGCCAGGTGAAAAGCCATTTGATCTTTACGATCCTGAACGCAAAGGCAAACAAAAGCTTTATGTGAAACGCGTATTCATCGCTGATGATGCAGCTTTACTTCCACCCTATTTGCGATTTGTCCGCGGCGTGATTGATAGTGCTGATATGCCGCTCAATCTTTCGCGTGAGATGTTGCAGAACAACCCTGATGTGGCCGTTATCCGCAAGGCTGTGACCAACCGGGTTTTGAGCGAACTTAAAAAATGGGCTGAGTCCGATGCTGATACGTTCAAAAAAATCTGGACAGTGTTTGGCCCTGTGATCAAGGAAGGCCTCTATGAGGATTACGAGCGCCGCGACCAATTATTTGAAGTGGTGCGTTTTAATACGACGCAGCGCGAGAGCATTACGCTGAAAGATTACATCGCAGGCGTGAAGGAAAATCAGACGGCGATTTATTATCTGACGGCTGAAGATGCAATCAAAGCCAAATCCAGCCCGCAGCTTGAAGGCTATAAAGCGCGTGATGTTGAAGTGCTTTTGCTCACCGATCCTGTCGATAGTTTCTGGGTGCGCACGGCTTTGGGCTTTGAGGGCAAGCCGTTTAAATCAGTGTCACAGGGAACGGCTGATCTTGATTTGATCAAGGTAAAGGACGAAGCGCAAACCAAGGCTGATGAACCAGCTGCTGCCAACCTCGTGTCTGCTTTCAAACAAGTACTGGGTGGACGCGTGTCTGATGTGCGGATTTCAAAACGACTGACGGATAGTGCCGTATGTTTGGTTAATGATGGCCAGATGGACCGTACTTTAGAAAAACTCTTGTCGCGCCAAGCTGACTCTGGTGTTGCGGTGAGTGCGCCTGTTCTCGAAATCAACGCTGGGCATGATTTGATTAAGGCCTTGGCCACACTGGCTGAGAATAAGGGAGCGTTGTCAGTTGATGATGCAGCGCATCTGCTGCTTGATCAGGCGTTCATGCTTGAGGGTGAAGTGGTGGCTGAGCCTACTGACTTTGCCAAACGTTTGGCCAAAATCATGATTACGGCTTTCGGTTAGACACGACTCATCGCTTTATGAAAACGGTTATTCCGTTTCGGTGAAAGAGAAGAAAGTGAAGGGTTGCGCGGGCGCAAACAAACACGAATATGCCGGTCGAGTAGTCCGGCTGGTTGAGTGCTTGGTTGCACCCACGCTTTTGTGGCT
>JAYTSN010000012.1:0-2443 GCA_043745625.1 Aestuariivirga sp.
TGTAGTGCCGGAGATTGTGCGGGCGGGGCATGAGATTGGATCATCACTGGCGATTTCCCTTCATGGCACGACCGATGAAATTCGTGACAAGTTGGTGCCGCTCAATAAAAAGTATCCAATTGCAGAATTGATGGACGCCTGCACCAAATATCCAGGCAGCAGCAATGCACGGCGCATTACTTTTGAATACGTGATGTTGAAGGGTGTGAATGACAGCGTGGCTGATGCGCGGCGCTTGGTGAAATTGCTGGCGGGCATTCCGGCGAAGGTTAATTTGATCCCCTTCAACCCATGGCCGGGTACGGCCTATGAATGCAGTGAGTGGGATGTGATTGAGGTGTTTGCTGAGATTTTGAACAATGCGGGTTATGCGAGCCCCGTGCGCACGCCAAGAGGGCGGGATATTATGGCGGCGTGTGGGCAGTTGAAGAGTGAGAGCATGAAGGTTAGGGCGAGTGAGCGGGTTTAATTTGCTTAAAAACTTTTTGCACCAGACGCGTCATCGATGACCGAAAGCAATTGTTTAGCTAACATTCCTGTAAGCAACTTTTCCATTGAACCTACATCAACCTCGCCGCTTGCCAGCCATGCTGCATCTTCCAATGACTTGAAGTAGCCAGAACGGTCTCCTTGGATTTGCTCTGGGATCGTAGGGGCGCCCGGTAGTACATAGCCAACACAAAGTGACAACACAATATATGACAATACTCTGCTTGTTCTCCCGTTTCCATCTTCGAACGGGTGAATCCAGTTATGCCTCCACATTACGTATGCCGCTAAATAGAAAGCTGTTTTTGTGTGTCTGTTGTCATTCACATAGTCGCACATTTCCCTCACGAGATTTTCGACCAAATGTGCGGCGGGCGGTTGGAGTGCACTTTTCTCGATTTGAACCGCAGTACGCCTCCACTGCCCAGGATTTGCAACAAGGCCCTTTATGGCAATTTGTTGCAACTCTAATATGAGACCGGGCCGCAAAGCGAAAGGCCGGTTTGGTTCCAAGTAATATTTTATTATCTCAATACCCTGGGCGATCTGACGAAAGCCGTTTTCAGTCTCCAATCTGGCAACTTCGTGTTCTTCCATATGACCTCACTAAAAAGCCGCACTTTACGGAGCGCGGCTTTATGATCTTAGAATTTCATCGCTTTTTCAAGCTCGCAGTTTTTCTGCGACCTCGTCAACGAGTTTGCGCGAAATCTGCGGATTTTCGAACGCTGTATTCCCGTAAACGAACGAACGACGCTGTTCTTCGTTCTGTGCTTCTGTGGGCTTGACCGCCTTTGCCATTTCGATCAACCTTGATATGTTTTGTTCCATGCAGTTATCTCCCTCACCTGCTTTGTTTTCACGCCACTTTGTACCTTTAGAATCTCATGTCAATCGTAAACAATTGCTTAACGTCATGTCATATTTGCAATGCTGACGATGAACAGGGCTTGCGAGCTGCAAGATTAGCGTGATAGGTCGCGTGTAAATATAGCACTCCGCTTAATCCGTCATCCCCGCGAAGGCGGGGAACTGTGTTAGATGTCTGAAACGCAGATTCCCGCTTTCGCGGGAATGACGGTTTAAAGTGGTGAGCGCAAAAAATGAAAATGAGAGCCGCGCCCATGACCACCAAATCCAAAATCAAAAAAGTTGTCCTTGCTTACTCAGGTGGGCTTGATACTTCGATTATTCTGAAATGGTTGCAGACGGAATATGGTGCTGAAGTTGTGACCTTTACGGCTGATTTGGGCCAAGGCGGCGAGTTGGAACCGGCGCGCAGGAAGGCCGAACTCATGGGCATCAAGTCGATTTATGTGGAAGACGTGCGCGAGGAATTTGTCCGTGATTTCGTTTTTCCGATGTTCCGCGCCAATGCTTTGTATGAAGGTGTTTATCTGTTGGGCACATCGATCGCGCGGCCTTTGATTGCCAAGCGTCTGATCGAGATTGCGGCAGAAACTGGGGCTGATGCCATTGCGCACGGCGCTACCGGCAAGGGCAATGACCAAGTGCGCTTTGAGCTCACGGCTTATGCGTTAAACCCCGATATTAAGGTGATCGCCCCTTGGCGCGAATGGGAATTTAAAAGCCGTACCGATTTGATTTCATTTGCTGAAGCGCACCAAATCCCAGTGGCCATGGACAAGCGCGGCGATGCGCCGTTTTCAGTGGATGCGAATTTGCTGCACTCTTCATCGGAAGGCAAAGTGTTGGAAGACCCATGGGTGGAAGCGCCGCCTTATGTGTATCAACGCACCATTGCGCCGGAAGATGCGCCAGATAAGGCGACTTATATTGAAGTTGAATTCAAGAATGGTGACCCTGTGGCCATTGATGGCAAGGCCATGTCGCCTGCGACCTTGCTCACGGAGCTCAATCGCCTAGGTCATGACAATGGCATTGGGCGGCTCGACTTGGTGGAGAACCGTTTCGTGGGCATGAAATCTCGCGG
>JAYTSN010000013.1:0-18775 GCA_043745625.1 Aestuariivirga sp.
GCGTTAGCCGTTTATCACCATAGTCAAACCGTCTTGCGACGCCTGACAAAGCTTATATAGGCGTGTCTTGTGGTGAAATAAAGGGTTTCCCGTCATACATCTTAAAGTTGTTGACGGTATGGTTTTTTTCTTGCGAATTGATAATCTCGTGCTAGACTTTTAACGCAGCCGGGGAGGTTGCATTTAGCCCAACATGGGGGAATTATTTTGGATTACGCTGAGGATATCAAGAAATATACTGCAAAGGTCAATCAAGCAGCAGTTGATGCAATTGTTAAATATTGCGGCATTGCTTTGAAGGGCAAAGATTCACAATTTGTGGCCGTGACAGACCCCGCTGAAGTAAAGCGTGTTGTCGATGGTTTTTGCTTCAAAAAGCTGGGCCTGGAATCTGCTATTGCTGATAAAGCTGTTCGTGCTGCTGGTGAAATGATGAAGGCAGACACAACTAAACACCGTGTTACAGTTTATTATCTGGTTGCAGAATCCACTGGCACAATGGGCAAACTGGCCTAATTTATCCACATAAGTTTTAGGAAGCGGCAAGATTCGGATAGGGTTTTGCCGCTTTTGTTTTGCGGAATCGGTTTGGCAGTCTAAGAATATCGCATGAAGCAATATCTCGATTTAATGCGCCACGTGCGCGAAAAAGGCGTGCATAAGACTGATCGTACAGGTACGGGCACCATCTCCGTTTTTGGGCATCAAATGCGCTTTGATCTCGCCGATGGCTTTCCATTGGTCACAACCAAGAAATTACATCTGCGTTCGATCATCTATGAGCTGCTGTGGTTTATTCGTGGTGAGACAAATATAAAATATCTAAAAGACAATAAAGTTTCGATTTGGGATGAGTGGGCCGATGAGAATGGTGATCTTGGTCCAGTCTATGGTGCGCAGTGGCGATCTTGGCCCGCGCGCGATGGTGGCGTGATTGATCAGCTTGCCGATGTTGTAGCGCGCATTAAAAAAACTCCGGACTCGCGGCGTTTGTTAGTAACTGCATGGAATCCTGCGGATGTTGACAAGATGGCCTTGCCGCCATGCCATTGCCTGTTTCAGTTTTATGTGGCTGACGGGAAGTTGTCGTGTCAGCTCTATCAACGTTCGGCAGATATATTTCTTGGTGTGCCATTTAACATCGCTTCTTATGCGATGTTGACACACATGGTTGCAAAAGTGACTGGACTTAAGGTTGGAGAGTTTGTTCATACATTAGGCGATGCGCATATTTATCTTAATCATATGGAGCAGGCGGAGTTGCAGCTTTCGCGCACGCCGCATACGTTGCCGCAGCTTGTCATGAAGCGTGATGTTAAAGCGCTGGATGATTTTAGGTATGAGGATTTTGAGATCGTGAATTACAATCCAGATGCGGCGATTCCAGCGCCAGTGGCGGTATAAAGACATGGCGATGTTTGGAGCGGATTTTAAACGCGCAAAGCGGGAATGGCTTTTTCCCGTCGAAAAAACCCAGGGGGTTTTGCGTGCAACAGCATTTGCTGTTCTTTTGTTGGTTGTTTACCAACTTCTGCAAATGGCGGTCGCACTTGCGATTTTTCATTTTGGGTTTGGCAGTAACTCCATAGCCACCACGCCTGGAGCTTCTGACATTGCAAATTTTTATAAATCTGCCGTTATCGGTTTAGCCCCATCGGCCATCCCAATCGTTGTACTCGCAATTTATCTGGCGCAATTTGGTTTACCAGACCGGCAAGGCAAGCTGTTGTGGCGATGGCCTGACTTGGGTTGGGGTGGTTGGGCTATTACCCTTATTGGATTTGTGTTGTTGGCCTTCCTGTTTTTTATTATCTTATTTGCGGTGCTTGGAATTGATCCAAGCACCTATTCGCCCGATGGCGGAATTGGTGATAAAGATAGCCGAGCTGGTATTGTTGAAAAAGTGATGGCCGAATTGGCCAGCCAACCAAAGTTGTTCATATTCGTGGCGTTGAGTGCGGTAATTGGTGCTCCTGTGGTTGAAGAGATTTTATTTCGCGGTGCGTTTTTTGCTGCACTGGCACATTCGCGTGTCGGAAAATGGGGTGCTGTTCTGATTACAGCGTCTTTATTCGCGCTGCTCCATGCCACCTCTGATCAGTGGCCTATTGTGGGCGTTTTGTTTTTCATGGGCATTTTACTTGGTGTGTTAATGTTGCGATTTGGTAGCTTGTGGGTGACCATTGCGTGCCACGCATTATGGAATGGCATTCAGGTTTTTGGGGCGCTCATTGGGACTGCCACGCATTCATGATTGAAGTGCGCGCTATTCAGCCGGGCGAGGGGCATTTGATTATTGAGCCCGCCCAAGAAATTGCCAAGACACATTGGGGTGGCGCTGGAGCTGTTAAGGCAACAGGGGTTGATTTTGAGGCGGCACTGTTTAATGATGCGCCGATAGTAGGTGCTCAGGTGGCTTTTGTTGATGGTGCTTTTGCGGGCGCTGCGTTTTGGCACCGTAGTTTTTCGACAAATTATGGCAAAGAGATTATGTATCTCGAAGACGTTGCCGTTCTGCCTGATTTTCGTCGGATGGGGGTTGGTGAGGCTCTTATGAAAGCAGTTGCAAAAGTGGCTGTAGCACGCGGATACCCCAAGATTTTTTGGTTGATGATGCATTGGAATGATGGTGCACGAAAGCTATATAAAGGGGTGGGAGCCGAGATTGAAGAGGGTAATTGTTATTGCATGCTGACGGGCAAAGCATTGACGGATTTGGCGACATGACAATTATTTCGCTGGTGGTTGCTGCTTCGCGCAACGGCGTGATTGGGAAAGATGGCGGGTTACCTTGGCATATTTCGTCGGACCTCAAATTATTCAAGCAGATTACTTTGGGCAAGCCGGTGATTATGGGCAGAAAGACCTGGGATAGTTTGCCGCAGAAGCCTTTGCCGGGCAGATTGAACATTGTGATTAGCCGCAAAGCTGATCAATCGGTGCAAGGTGCTGAAATGGTGCACAGTGTTGATGACGCACTGGCCGCTGCTAAGGTTGATCAACCATCTGAAATCGCGGTAATTGGTGGTGGGGAAATTTATCGGCTGTTCTGGCCTTTGGCAGATCAAATTTATTTAACTGAGGTTGATCTTGAAGTTGAAGGCGACACGGTTTTTCCAAAGATCAATCTTGAAGAGTGGGATTTGCTGGAGGCCGATCCGCATGAACGTGGGCCCAATGATAGTGCAGGCTTCGTTTTGAAACGGTTTAGACGTCGAAAATAGTGAAAGTGGACAATCCGTTGGGCCATACCTATATGCGCAACGTAAGTATAATTGATTAGAGCAATGAGGATCGAGCATGCCGTGGAATAAAGATGATGACGGGAAGAATCAGCCATCGGGTGATAATAAACCGCCAGCAGATCGCGGGCCTTGGGGCAAGCCTCCCGGCAACGATAAGCCCGGCAATAAGGGCGGCCCCAACTGGGGCGGGGGCAGCCGTGGAGGGGGCCCTGGCATTCCACCTGATTTGGACGGACTTCTGAAGAGGGGCAAAGAAAGCTTCAATCAGATTTTGCCACAGGGCGGCGGGCGCGGAACTTGGCTTTTGCCACTGGCAGCAGTAGCGGCGTTTTTTGTCTATAATTCGGTTTATCAGGTGCAACCTGATGAACGGGGTATGGTGCTCAGACTTGGCGCCTATACACGAACGGTAAATCCCGGTTTGCAATTTGCACCTTGGCCGATTGAAAAAATGGAATTGCTACCCGTTGCTGCTGAAAAGCAGACGTCGATTGGTGACGGAAATGATGAAGGCCTCATGTTGACCGGCGATGAAAACATGGTCGATATAAAATTCAAAGTTCTGTGGAAAATTTCTGATCCTCGAAAATATTTGTTCAATATTGACCAACAGGAACGTCTTGTTCGTGCCGTTGCTGAAAGTGGTATGCGCGAAATTGTAGGTCGCACACCTGCAACGGAAGCTTTGACGACGGGGCGCTTATCTATTCAAGATCAAGTGAAAGATATTCTGCAAAGAACTCTTGATGGTTACAATGCGGGTGTCCAGATTACCGGCTTGGCATTGGAAGGTGTTGATCCGCCGCCACCAGTGCTTGATGCATTTGAAGAGGTTCAACGTGCAAAGCAGAACCAACAAAATCTGATTAACGAAGCTGGGCTCTATTCGAACCAGAAACTTCGTAATGCAGAAGGCGACGCTGCGAAGCTTGTTGAAGATGCCAAAGGCTATAAAGCTAAGTCTATCTTGGAAGCCAAGGGCGAAGCGCAGCGTTTTAATTCAGTTTATGAGCAGTATGCCAAGGCTAAGTATGTAACGCGTGAACGTTTGTACCTCGAAACAATGGAAAAAGTTTTGTCGGGGTCAAATAAGATCATTTTAGAACAGGGCAAAAGTGGGCAAGGCGTAGTGCCGTATTTGCCACTCCCTGCAATTCAAAATCCAGCGGCCGTTGCGCCAGTTCAAGGGAGCACACAACAATGACCGCGCTTCGCATAATTCCGTTTATTATTTTGGCCGCTGTATTGTGGCTGATTTCGCAATCGTATTTCATCGTCAATCAAAAGCAAACCGCATTGGTTGTGCATTTTGGTGAAGTGAGCCGCATTGTCAAAGATGCCGGCCTGCATTTCAAATATCCAATTGCTGATGAAGTTGTCGATATTGAGAACCGCATTTTTATGTGGAGCTCTGACAATATGGCGGTGCAAGTTTCCGATAAGCAGCGCTATTTGGTTGATACCATTACTTTGGCGCGGATTACAGATAGCCAAAAATTCCGTGAAACAGTGAGCGCGGATTTGGACTTAGCGGAACAGCGCATTAAGACACGTCTGGATGCAGCTCTGCGCCAGACTTATGGTAAGCGCACATTTGAAGCAGCCTTGTCAAAAGACCGTGATTTGATGATGACTGAAATTCGCGATCAACTGCGTGGCGAAGCCCAAGCATTAGGTATTGAAATCGTGGACGTTCGTATACGCCGCACTGACTTGATGAAAGAAGTTCTTGAAGCCACTTACGAGCGCATGAAATCAGAACGCCTCGCAGAAGCCCAAGATTTACGCGGTAAGGGCGAAGCAACCAAAACCCGCATCAAAGCCGAAGCTGACCGTAAAGTTGTCGAAATCGTTTCGGAAGGTAAGCGTCAATCAGAAGTGATCCGCGGTGAAGGCGAGGCGGAGCGGGCCAGCACTTTTGCTGCTGCATTCGAAAAAGACCCTGAATTTTATGCCTTCTATCGTTCGATGCAGGCTTATGACAAAAGTTTGAGTTCTGGTGGAACGAACTTGGTGCTAAGCCCGAATTCAGAATTCTTCCGCTATTTTGGCGGGCAGAAAGATGATGCGCAGGTGCCAGCGCCTAAACCATGAGCGGAACAATTGTGACGGCGATAGGTTTGGTGTTGGCCATTGAAGGTCTAACTTATGCCTTGGTTCCGGCACAGATGAAAATGATAATGGCGCAATTGCAAAATCTTTCGGTTGAGCAATTGCGTATCACGGGGACGACAATATTGGCGCTTGGCGTAGGTGTGGTTTGGATTGCACACCTGCAAATGGGCGGTTGAAAAGTTTAAAAAGGAAATGGCAGGATGAAATTTTGTTTGAATGCGAAAAGTCTATTGGGCGCAGTTGCAGTTTCAGCTTTGATGCTGGGCGCCCCAATTGCCAACAGCCCTATAGCTTTGCCGGCTTTTGCAGAAGTGCCACTTCAAGGCCTGCCCAATGTTGCTGACCTTGCTGAAAAACTTCTTCCTGCAGTGGTCGAGATTTCCGTTGAATCCAAGATGACTGATGGTGCTTCGTCTGATGGTCCAAAAATTCCGGATGATTCACCTTTCAAAGATTTTTTCGACCAATTCTTGAAAAAGAAGCAACAGCAAGGGCAGGGCGGCGATAAAAAGCCTGACGATAATAAACCAGGAGACCAAGGCGGCGGTGACAACAGCGCACCATCACCCGACGAGCGCACAGTTAATTCGATGGGCTCAGGTTTTATTATTGATGCCACGGGCCTGATCGTGACGAACAACCATGTGGTTGAAGGAGCCAATACTATTCAAGTCCATATGCAGGACGGCACCATCTTGAAAGCTGAGCTGGTGGGGCGTGATCCTAAAACTGACATTGCAGTTATTCGCGTGAAACCTGACAAACCTTTGCCTGTAGTGAATTTCGGCGACAGCGACAAAACACGTATCGGCGAATGGGCTTTGGCCATCGGCAATCCGTTTGGTTTGGGTGGATCAGTTTCGCTAGGTATTATTTCGGCGGGTAACCGTGATATTAATTCCGGGCCCTATGACGATTATTTTCAAACTGATGCTGCGATCAACAAAGGCAACTCCGGTGGCCCACTTTTTAACCTGAGTGGTGAAGTGGTTGGCATCAATTCTGCCATTTTCTCTCCCTCAGGCGGATCGGTTGGTATTGGTTTTGCGATACCGTCCAACACTGCCAAGAACGTTGTCAATCAGCTGGTGAAATTCGGTGAAACGCGGCGCGGCTGGCTGGGTGTTAAAATTCAAACTGTGACGCCTGATATTGCTGAGAGCATGGGTTTGACCAAGCCACATGGCGCGTTAGTTGCAGACGTGACCAAGGGCAGCCCCAGTGAAAAGGCCGGTTTGCTTGCTGGCGATGTTATCATTCAGTTCGGCGGCCGGGCCATTACAAATTCAAAAGAATTGCCGCGCGTTGTTGCCGAAACAGAAGTGGGCAAAGAAGTTGATGTGAAAATCGTTCGCGCATCCAAAGAAATGGATGTGAAGGTGACGCTTGGCCGTTTGGAAGATGGTGAAAAACAAGTTGCGCAAGCCGATGCTAAACCAGCCCCAACGACTGCACCAACCACAGTTACCGTGTTCGGCATGACGGTCAGCAGCATGAACGACGAGCTTCGTTCGAAGTTTAAAGTTGATGAAAAGATCAATGGTGCTCTGGTTACTGAAACGGCTAGTCAAGGTGCCGCTGTTGATAAGGGCATTGTTGCGGGTGATGTGATTATGGAAGCCGGCGGCAAGCCGGTCACTTCTTCTGCTGATCTTTCTGCTGCGGTAGATGCAGCAACCAAGGACGGAAAAGCTTCAGTGCTTCTCTTAATCGCAAAAGGCGGAAAAACTGGCGAGACGCGGTTTATTGCGCTGAAATTGGCAAAGTAGAGGTTTAGAGCAAACGGAAACGGCGATTTTGACTTTTCGATGAAAAGTTAAAATGCTTAATTCGCTTCGTCTTCACCTCGGCCATCTTTTGTCAATGACGGTTCCACCGAACGCAGCACCGGCCGGCGGCTGCCGAACACTGCAGGCTTAGGTGGCCGCATCGAAACTGGCTCTTCAGGGGCCATACGTGGTCGAACGGATGTTTCGTTTGCGAGGCCGCTTTCAATATTGCTTTCGATCACAACGTCTTGGTTGCCACCAATCATGATGAGATGTTCGACATCGTCGCGACGCACAAGAACGATCCGGCGGGTCTTATCGATTTCATGAAATTCTGTAATGCCGAGCCGTTGACCCTTACGACCGCGCACACGCTTATTGAACAATTTATAGATTAGAATCAAAATTATGATCGCAATGAGCACAATCATCGCAATGACGAGTACTGGCAGATAGGGTTGCAGTTCGTTCAGCATTTCATTCTCCCACCATTTTAGACTCAGTCTAACATGAAAAATTAGCCTCGGGCAAAGGCTGATTTTTATGCGGTAATTCTGTCATTTTGATGAGCGCTAACTTTGACTTCGCTTATACTTGCCATGATTCGGGGTAGCATATGGCGGAACAAGATAAATTGGTGGATATGCAACCATCGCCCAATGGGCGTTCTGGCGCGGCTACTTTGGCTGTGGTTTTGGCGTTGTTGCTTGCATTATCGACCAGCGTTGTAGCAGTCCGATTGCAAAATTCAAACTTGCCTTTGATGCAGCCCGTTATTTTGATCGTTGCAGCACTTTTTGTTTTTGTTGGACTGATTGCAATATTCGGCTGGATATCCGGATTGATCCGGTTTGCTGGGCGCGACCCTGACCGTTTATTTTTTGATAGCTTAACGGATGCCATCGTTGATCCGATCGTAATCAGTGATGACAAGGGCAGGGCGATTTATGCGAATGCTCCATTTTTAAAAATTGCATCGCGTGCCGGCGTTTCGCGATTGGTTGGCTTTGATGTGCTGTATGCGGGTTACCGCGAATTTGCTGAGCCCATCTACCAACTCGTCCAGATGCTGAATGATGGCCAGTCAGGTACACGTGATGTGCGCGTTGCGGCAGGTTCATCCATGCCCGGTGCTGCCTCAGATTCCGCGAGATGGTTGCGGGTTTCGGTTGCGCCAATAGCAGGAAACGTCCGCAGAGCGCGTGGACTGTGGCGGCTGATTGATATTACTGGAGACCGCGTGCATCAGGAGCAAGCGTTCTCGCGGCTGCAATTCATCATTACTTATCTCGATAATGCACCAGTCGGCTTTTTTTCGACGTTGCCGAATGGCACCGTCGATTATGTAAATGCGACATTGGCCGAGTGGTTGGGCATTGATTTGGTGCAAGCCCAATCGGGCAAGTTGGCGCTTGATAAACTTGTTGGTGAAGAAGGTGCACGACTGCTGAGCGCTGTTGAAACGGTTAAAGGTGGAAACCGTATAGACCGACTGCAGTTTCCAATTTCCGATGCCAAAGGTGTTCCACGCATTTATGACGTAACCAATCGTTCGGATTTTGATGCTGACGGTAAAATGTTGCCTTCGCGTGCCATGGTTATGCGGTTGAGTTCTGATCAACAAAGCGATGCGCCACTTTACAATGTTGCTCAATTTTTAGCGGCAGTGCCGGTTGGTGTTGGTGAGTTGAACCGCCAGGGCGTTTTAGTGAATGCTAACGCAGAGTTTTTGGCGCTTTCACCGAGCATGAAGTTAGGCAGTCCGTTAAAGTTGGTGCTGTTGGATGGTGCTGATCTCTTTCGTTCTGCTCTTGAGCAGAGTGTTGAAATAGGTGGTTCAACGACCCATGCCAATTGCATGTTTGTGGGTGATCCTCCTCGTGCGGCGCAACTGACATTTATTCAACTCGAGGGCATGAAAGGGCACGTGTCTGTTTTTGCTTTGGATAAAACCGAAAGCAAATCACTCGAGACACAACTCGCTCAGAGCCAAAAAATGCAGGCTGTGGGCGAACTTGCATCTGGTATTGCGCATGATTTTAATAATGTGCTGACGCCTATTATTGGTTTTGCAGATTTGCTGCTGACCAAGATGCGGCCGACAGATGCAGCATTTGCTGATGTTATGAACATCAAGCAAAATGCTAATCGCGCTGCAAATCTTGTGCGGCAGCTTTTGGCCTTTTCACGGAAACAGACACTGCAGCCGAAAGTGCATGATCTATCAGAAGCACTTTCAGATCTTGGCAATTTGCTGAATCGTGTGTTGGGCGAAAAAACTGAGCTCAGTATAAGCCATGGCCGCGATCTCGGTTTGGTGCTGGTTGACATTCACCAATTCGAGCAGGTCATTATCAATTTGGCAGTGAATGCGCGTGACGCAATGCCCAAGGGCGGCAAACTTTCGGTTCGTACTTACAATCTATCAAAAGAACAATCGCAAACGGTTGGCCATGTATTGCCGAATATCGACCACGTGGTGTGCGAAGTTGAAGATAATGGCACCGGAATTCCAAAAGACATTTTGGATAAGATTTGGGCGCCGTTCTTTACAACCAAGGAAGTGGGCAAAGGTACCGGGCTTGGCCTGTCCATGGTTTACGGCATTGTCAAGCAAACTGGCGGCTATATCTATTGTGATAGCGAAATGGGCAAGGGGACTACTTTCAAAATATATCTGCCACGCTACATTCCGGATGCATTTGCGCCTGTTGCCGATGTTGAAGTGAAATCCATCGAACCTAAACGCGAAGATTTTTCAGGCCGCGGCCGAATTCTTGTCGTTGAAGATGAAGATTCGGTTCGGGCCTTTGCTGTGCGCGCGCTGAGCTCACGCGGTTATACGGTTTTGGAAGCGGATAGTGGCGAAGCAGGTCTTGAGGTTCTGAAAGATGATAAGGACGGGTTTGAGCTTATTCTGTCAGACGTCGTTATGCCGGAGATGGATGGGCCGACAATGCTTAAAGAGTTGCGCAAACTTGGTATAAAAACAAAAGTAATTTTTATGTCCGGTTACGCGGAAGATGCTTTTGAGAAAAACCTGGAGGGCGCTTCAGATTTTGCATTTTTGCAGAAGCCATTTTCACTCAAGCAGTTGGTCGAAAAAGTTAAAGACGTGATGGCTTAGGCTGAGTCGACCCGTTTTGCTCTTTTGGCATTTGGGCGGTCGATTTTGGGGTTTTTGTGCAAAAGTGGTTGTTAACGCGTTGAATAAAATCAGTATTATTTTATTTGCAGTTTTCCCTTGCTATTAGAACTAAAATAGAACATATAAGAAACATGGATGGAACACTCGGTTGGTGTTTGCATCTGAGCTTAGCAAATGAGATAGAAGGAGTTACTGCAATGGGGCAAGCCGCACTTAAGGTTGTTGATACTTCGATGGATAAAACTAAGGCACTGGAAGCCGCTTTGAGCCAGATTGAACGGGCTTTTGGCAAAGGCTCCATCATGAAATTGGGAGCTAATCAGGTTCTTGAAATTGAATCAATTTCCACTGGTTCGCTGGGCTTGGATATTGCTTTGGGTATTGGCGGTTTGCCAAAGGGCCGGGTTGTTGAAATTTATGGGCCTGAATCATCGGGCAAAACCACTTTGGCGTTGCAGACAATTGCTGAATGCCAAAAGCTTGGGGGCATTTGCGCATTTGTGGATGCCGAGCATGCGCTTGATCCTATTTATGCACGCAAACTTGGTGTGAATGTCAGCGATCTTTTAATCTCCCAACCTGATACGGGCGAGCAGGCTTTGGAAATTGCCGATACGCTGGTGCGTTCTGGTGCTGTCGGAATTTTGGTTATTGACTCTGTTGCGGCTCTCACTCCTAAAGCTGAACTTGAAGGCGAGATGGGCGATAGCTTGCCTGGTCTGCAAGCGCGACTGATGAGCCAAGCTTTGCGCAAATTGACCGGTTCGATTTCGAAATCGAACACGATGGTGATTTTCATCAACCAAATTCGTATGAAGATTGGTGTGATGTTTGGTAGCCCTGAAACGACAACGGGAGGTAATGCGCTTAAGTTTTACGCTTCGGTTCGTCTGGATATTCGCCGTATTGGCGCAATTAAAGACCGTGAAGAAGTGGTGGGTAACCAGACCCGTGTGAAGGTTGTTAAGAATAAGGTTGCGGCACCATTCAAGATGGTTGAATTTGACATCATGTATGGCGAGGGCATTTCCAAGGTTGGCGAACTCGTCGATTTGGGTGTGACGGCTGGCGTGGTTGAAAAATCTGGCTCGTGGTATTCCTACAGTGGTGAGCGCATCGGGCAGGGCCGCGATAATGCCAAGGTTTTCCTTAAAAATAACCCTGACATGGCCAATAAGATCGAAGCTCAAATTAGAGCTAACTCGGGCTTGATTGCCGCAAAGATTACTGATGGTTCTGCTAAAGATGATGAAGACAACTAATAATTTGTCGTCTTTGTACGGTCATAAATTAAGTTTGTAAGTTTGTATCCCAAGTTTCAACCCCCGTTGGGTTGAACACGCGAGGTTTGCCCCACAACTCAAGGCCTCGCAACTCCAAGCCCCCCGCTTATTTTCGGGGGGCTTTTTTGTTTTCGTAATCTGGCCTTACAATCACAGAAATTGTGGACAGTGCGAGTGTGACCCCTTAAACAGCCCAGCACTGAATAGGCGGAATAATCTGCTTTTACTTTTGGATTGAAACATGACGGGCCTGGCGCAAATTCGTTCGACATTTTTGGATTACTTCAACAAGCAAGGCCATGAAATCGTGCCATCGTCTTCGCTGGTGCCACGCAATGATCCGACTTTGATGTTTGCCAATTCGGGCATGGTGCAATTCAAGAATGTTTTCACCGGAGCAGAAAAGCGCCCTTATAGCCGTGCTACGAGTGCGCAAAAATGTGTCCGCGCAGGCGGTAAGCATAATGACTTGGATAATGTTGGTTACACGGCGCGTCACCATACGTTTTTTGAGATGCTGGGTAACTTTTCATTTGGTGATTATTTCAAGCCCGATGCGATTGAATGGGCATGGACGCTGATCACGAAGGAATATGGACTGCCAAAGGAAAAGCTGACGGTCACGGTTTTCCATGAAGATGATGATGCCCACGCATTATGGAAGAAAATTGCAGGCCTACCCGATAGCCGCATTATCCGCATTCCCACATCAGATAATTTTTGGTCGATGGGTGATACTGGGCCTTGTGGGCCATGCTCGGAAATTTTTTATGATCATGGCGACAAAATTCCAGGTGGCCCTCCGGGATCTGCCAATCAAGATGGCGACAGATTCATCGAAATCTGGAATTTGGTGTTCATGCAATTTGAGCAACAAAGCAAGGACGTGCGGGTTGCTCTACCACGGCCGTCAATCGATACGGGCATGGGGCTAGAACGTATTTCGGCTGTGCTGCAAGGCACGCACGACAATTATGAGACAGATTTATTTCGCGCTCTGATCAGTACTATTGTCGAAAAAACCGGCGTTGCTGCAGAAGGTAAGAACAAGGCTTCTAACCGGGTGATTGCCGATCACTTGCGCGCTTCGTCGTTTCTGATCGCTGATGGTGTTCTGCCTTCGAATGAAGGCCGTGGTTATGTGGTACGCCGCATCATGCGCCGTGCAATGCGCCATGCTGAATTACTCGGCTGCCGTGAACCACTGATGTACAAGCTTGTGCCTGCTTTGGTCCGCGAGATGGGAACTGCTTATCCCGAACTCGTGCGTGCTCAGCCGATGATTGAAGAAACCTTAAAACTTGAAGAAACAAGATTTCGCAATACATTACAGCGTGGCCTGAAGTTGCTGGATGAAGAATCTGCTGGTTTGAAAAATGGCGCAACATTTTCAGGTGAAACAGCTTTCAAGCTATATGACACATTTGGATTTCCACTTGATCTGACGCAAGATGCTTTGCGCTCCAGAGAAATAAGCGTCGATACTGATGCATTTGGCGTGGCGATGGCCAAACAGAAGTCGGATGCACGCGCTGCTTGGAAGGGATCAGGAGAAGCTAAAACTGAAACCGTTTGGTTTGAGATCCGCGAGCGTGTCGGCGGCACTGAATTTTTGGGCTACGACACAGGCACTGCCGAAGGCGAGATATTAGCGTTGACTGCTGATGGCAAAGACGTCGCTGAGCTCAAAATGGGTATGAGCGGTGCAATCATCGTGAACCAAACGCCATTTTACGCTGAGTCAGGCGGGCAAACGGGTGATCACGGCGTCATTAAATCTGTCGATGGTGGTGTGTTCAGAGTCACAGAAACGCAAAAACGTTTAGGTGACTTGTTTGTGCATTTGGGCCAAGTGGAAAAGGGCAGCTTTAAGCTCGGTGTGGCCGTTGAATTGCAGGTCGATCATACACGCCGCGGCGGAAACCAGACGCATCACTCCGCAACGCATTTGTTGCATGAAGCGTTGAGGCGGGTGCTTGGCAGCCATGTGGCGCAAAAAGGTTCTCTCGTGGAGCCCGGTCGTTTGCGCTTTGACTTTTCGCACACCAAAGGCATGTCGCATGAAGAGCTTTTGCAAACTGAGGCCATTGCCAATTCAATTATTCTGCAAAATGATGCGGTTACAACGCGGCTGATGTCTGTGGACGCTGCTATTGCAGAAGGTGCAATGGCCCTGTTTGGCGAGAAATACGGTGATGAGGTGCGGGTTGTTTCGATGGGGCGCAACGGTGCAGACCACTCACGCCCGATCTATTCACTTGAACTTTGCGGTGGCACACATGTGGCCAGAACCGGCGATATTGGACTTGTAAAGATTGTTGCTGAAAGCGGCTCATCAGCTGGTGTGCGGCGCATGGAGGCCTTGGCTGGTGATGCTGCGCGCAATTATCTCGTTCAACAAGACGAACGTGTGCATGCCGCGGCCAGTATTTTGAAAGTGGCGCCCGCAGAATTGGTGGCCCGCGTTGAAGTGTTGGTTGAAGAGCGCCGCAAAATGGAACGCGAACTTGGGGAGGCCCGTAAGGCGTTGGCTATGAGCGGTCGTTCTTCATCATCCGGGGCGGATGTGACAGACATTAACGGAGTTAAATTTATGGGCCGCGTTTTGAAAGGCGTTGCGCCACAAGATTTAAAAGCCTTGGCCGATGATGGCAAAAAGACTTTGGGATCTGGTGTTGTGGCCCTGGTTGCAGTTTCCGATGACGGCAAGGGGGCTGTGGTCGTGGCTGTAACAGATGATTTGACCAAGCGCTTTAACGCAGTTGACCTTGTGAAAGTCGGATCAATTGCAATGGGCGGCAAAGGCGGAGGGGGCAGGGCTGATATGGCCCAAGCTGGTGGACCAGATGGGACGAAGGCTGTAGATTCACTTGCTGCAATCAAAGCCGCCTTGACCTGAAGGGGCGTTGCCGGATTTTATGTATCGTGATCCGGATGTTGCAGGGATTTTAGTTTTGCCAGTTCAGAGCTGTCGCGCGTTTGTTCCGGGCGTGCGTCTGGCAGCTCATGCAATATCGCAAACCAATGGACACGGCTTTCAACACCAATCTGGCTCTGCAGAGACTTGATTGCATTGGGATTGTCCATTGTACCTACAGCTAGATCAAGGAATGTATCGCTTTGTTCAAACATGTACATAGGTGTTCCGCAACGGCTGCAAAACCCGCGCTCTACGATTGCCGAAGATTTGAATATGCTTGGCTGGCCCCTTGTCCATCTAAAATTTGCCAAGCTGACGCGCAGTAATACCGCGCCAAAACTTCCGAAGGCCTTTTGACACATCCGGCAATGGCAAAGGTCAGCTGAACCTAATGATCCGCCGAACTCATAGCGCAGCGCGCCGCACTGGCAACCGCCGCTAAAGTGAAGATTATTCGCATCGTTTGAGTTTTTATGATCGTTCATTAGCGAGTTGTTTACCATATCTTTGTCAAGATTGCACTTTGAGAACCAATAAATTCCCTGGGGAGGGAGCTGAGGGACGGAAGGCCCGTATGTCCGTCCGAATACTCTGAATATTGGATGGACAACGTCTATTGATGCAGGCTTTAAATATGGTCAAAATTATCAACGCGCGGACTGCAGGCTACCGCCTAGCTTGGATTGTGGCGGTTCTCCTTATTCCCATCATATATATGGGAATACATATCGGAACGGCATTGCGTGCTGATTATGTGACGATACAAAGTGAAATCGCGGGTGCCAATTACATTAATGTACTGAGCCCTATTATGCTTGATGCGGTTGATCAAAAAGCCGCACCGAATACAAGAAATGTATTTAAAAGAGATGCCGTTGACTACGCTGCCAAACTTGGTCTGACCAAAGAAAACCAAAACCTCATCCAGCTCATGAATAATTCAGACGTCGATCATGATCGTATTATCAGCCAAAGTTTGAATCTACACTCGCGCGTGGGTGCGGTCTCCCGAATTTCCTATACGAGTGATCCTGAAAGTTATCATATCGGCGTGTTGATTACCGAAGATGTTCCGAAGGCCATTTCAGATTTTAATCATTTGAAAGACGTCGTACTCAATGCGTCTTCCGAAGAGAGAAATCACGATGCAAACCAAATTGTTCTTGCATTGGGTAGCCTCACATCTTCAATGAAGAGAACACAAGGATCGATCGAGTCAGCAAGAGACGCAGGTATTGATCGTGCTTCATACGATGAGGTGCTCAATCGTTTGACCAATATCAAAACCGAAATGAACCACATGGCGGAAATCGGCATGGCAATGGGCCCCACTTCGAGTGCCGGCGGCGCTGATTTTGTAAAGGCTGCACTGATCCATAAGATTAATGATGTAAACCAAAGATGGATGGCTGAATTCAGGTTTATATCTGAGAAGCTTCGTCAAAAATTTGATGCTTCGGCGCAGTTCCGCGCTGGGGAAATTCAAGCACGGACTTTGTCTACGCTTCTGATGTCGATTGCGACCGTGTTTCTGGGGCTTGGATCTGCCATCGCTATGTACCGGTCTACACTGCGTCATCTCGATGAGGTTGAGGCTTCAAAGTCAGTTGCTGAAGATGCGCGAATTCAAGCTGAGCAGATGTCTAAACAGGTTTCCAAAATCAATGAAGACATGGTGCGCGTAAACGGCGAACTGGCAACCAATATGCAAATGTTAAAAGATGCGCAGGATGCTTTGGTTAAGAAAGGGCGCATGGAGCAGATGGGGCAGCTGACCGCAACAATTGCCCATGAGCTGCGAAATCCTCTCGGTGCCGTTCGTACTTCGGCTTTTTTAATTGAACGCAAAATCAAGGGCAAGGAATTGGGGATCGAACCTCAAATTGCCCGGATTAACAACGGTGTTACGCGGTGTGATGATATCATTACGCAGTTGTTGGATTTCTCAAGATCTAAAAAACTTGCTTGTCGCTCAGAAAATCTAGACAACTGGCTGGAAAAAATAATTACAGAAGAAGCAAATCAATTGCCTGCGGTCGTCGCGATTGATTGTTTGCTTGGGATGAAAGATGTTGAAGTTCCTTTCGATCCTTCCAGATTGCAACGGGCAATTATCAATCTGGTTTCAAATGCATCGGAAGCCATGGTGGGTAATGGCGAGGATGCAAGTCGGTTCACAACAGCTGCGCCGCGAATTACCATAACCACAAAGATGAGTGATGGATTTGCTCTGATCGCGATTAAAGACAATGGCATGGGGATTTTGCCGGAAAATCTGGAAAAAATTCGCGAGCCACTTTTCACCACGAAAAGTTTCGGAACCGGGCTTGGTTTACCTGCGGTCGACCAGATCGTTATTCAACATGGCGGCATTTTGGAAATTACCTCTGAACCAGGGAAGGGCGCCACCTTTACAATTAAACTCCCACTTCACAGCAGCGTCGAACAAGCAGCTTGAAGTGATTTTGATATTTTCCGGGGACATACCTTATGCAGTTGAAAGTTAATACCCAACCTCAACTATCTGCTGAAACATTGTATCAAATCCTGGATCACCTTCCGACACCTATTTACGTGAAGGACGAACAGCTCAGATTTGTTTTTTCCAATAAAAAACATTGTGAGATGGTGGGTAAAAGCGCGGAAGAACTTATTGGCTTATCTGACAAAGAAATTCATTCTCCCGAACTGTCTAAAGCTTTTATAGAAGATGACATGGGGGTTATGAGCAGTGATACGGCAATCGTTAAAGAAGAGCAGGTCCGTTACACGGACGGAACCACGCACCATGTTGTTTCACGCAAAGTGAGGCTTATAGCCGACAATGGCACGACGCTGCTTATTGGCACCAACAGTGATTTGACTGCTGTTAAAAAGCGCGAGCAACAATACTTCGCACTTGCGCAAACAGTTCCGGTTGGCGTTATGCAAATCGAAGAGACTGGCGGCATTATTTATTTCAATCCTTTGATGCAGAGCTATTTGAACACAGACGTGCATTCAATGAATGCAGCAGATATGTGCAAGATTGTCGGCAGACCGGTCGAGGAATTTCCCGGTGTTGCCAGTCACTTTGAATGCTCATTCAAATCATATGGCGGGAAGGTCCGGCGGTTTCTGACTATTAGTTCGGGCTGGTCCATTCTGGGTTCGGGCACAAATCGTGCTGCTATTGTGAGCATGGTCGACGTTTCTGAGAATGTTGAATTAAAGCGTATCAACGAAGAAATTCTGCGTCTGAATACGGAACTCGCCAGTAACATGCGTTTGTTGAAAGAAGCCCAAGATGCATTGATTAAAAAAGGTCGACTTGAGCAGATGGGGCAATTGACGGCCACTATTGCACATGAACTGCGCAATCCCTTGGGCGCAGTGCGCACCTCGGCGTTTGTGATGGAAAAGCGATTGAAAAATTCTGGGCTTGATCTTGAAGCTCAATTCAATCGGATTAAAAATGGCGTAACGCGTTGCGATAATATTATCGCTCAACTTTTGGATTTTTCGCGGGGCAAGCAACTTGACTGCAAATTGTTCAATTTTGACGACTGGCTCGCAAAAGTCGTTGAAGAGGAGGCGGCACGTTTGCCTACAAACGTAAACATAAAATGCCTGCTCGGTCTGGGTGGGTTGCATGTTTCGTTCGATCCGGGACGTTTGCAGCGCGCTATTCTTAATTTAATTTCTAATGCATCTGAAGCTATGGTGGGTATCGACGGCTTAGCCGCAAAGACCGACGCACCCGAAGCTTTAATCACTATGGTAACTGGCTTAGACGGGCCATTTGTTACAATTAGAGTGAGTGACAATGGTCCGGGAATGACTGCAGATATCATTGACCGCATTCGTGAACCGTTATTTACGACGAAAAATTTCGGTACGGGCCTAGGTGTGCCCGTGATCGAGCAGGTGGCGGCTCAGCATGGGGGCTCACTTTCGATTGAATCCGTGATAGGTGAAGGAAGCAGCTTTACCCTGCGTCTGCCTGTCTATGAAGCTGCGCCTTTGCAAATCTCCGCATAAAGAAAGCTGTTGGTAACCTTAGTCGTTAAGTCAGTGTTAGGGATGCGCGACTTAAATTTGATCGGGAAGAGAGTTGTACTGGGTTTTAATTTGTTCAAGCGCATAAATTCGCTGGGTAAATTTTAATCCTCTCACAGGATGTGAAGCAATGGTTCGCGCGTTAAAAATTCTAATTGCAGATGACGATGTTGATAACGCCGCTTCGCTTGGCGAGTTATTTGAGATGGAAGGGCACGAAGCGATGGTCGTCCATTCCGGTGATGCAGCTATTGAAG
>JAYTSN010000014.1:0-2410 GCA_043745625.1 Aestuariivirga sp.
CGAAATTTCTTTTCCCTCGATAACCGCACAGTCCCAACCCCCACAGCATGGACACTCGGCCAAAAATCCGCAGAAGAACTCCTCAAGCGCCACTTCCAAGACACTGGACAACACCTTAAAAATGCTGGACTTTCTGCTTGGGGCACGTCCAATATGCGAACTGGCGGAGACGATATCGCCCAAGCCTTGGCCTTAATCGGCGCAAAACCCGTGTGGGATTCCGCCAGCTGGCGCGTTACAGGTTATGAAATCATCCCAATAGCAAAACTCGCCCGTCCGCGTGTGGATGTTACACTGCGCATCTCAGGCTTCTTCCGCGACGCCTTCCCCACGCAAATCGAATTGCTCGATAAAGCCATGCGCGCCGTTGCTGCACTTGACGAAACCGTTGCAGACAATCCCCTTGTTGCTTACCGCGACACCCACCGCATCTTCGGCGCAAAGCCCGGAGCTTATGGGGCAGGACTGCAAGCGCTGATCGACGAAAAAATCTGGGATACCAAAGCTGATCTCGCGGCGGCTTATGTGATGTGGGGCGCATATGCTTACGGTGCCAAAGCCCAAGGCGAAAATGATGAAGCCACCTTCAAGCGCCGCCTCGCAGGCATTGAAGCCGTGATTCACAATCAAGACAACCGCGAACATGACCTGCTCGACTCCGATGATTATTATCAGTTCGAAGGCGGTATGACGGCAGCAGTCGAAACCGAATCTGGCGCGCAACCCCGCGTCTATCACAATGATCACTCGCGCCCCGAACGCCCTGTCATTCGCACACTCGAAGAAGAAATCAGCCGCGTTATGCGCAGTCGCGTGGTCAACCCCAAATGGATCAACGGTGTAAAACGCCATGGCTATAAAGGCGCATTCGAAATCGCCGCCACCGTGGATTATATGTTCGCCTTCGCCGCCACAACTGGCGCTGTGCAAACCCATCATTTCGATTTGGCATATGATGCCTTCATCGCCGATGATGAAACCCGAGATTTTATCGCAGATAATAATCCCGATGCATTAAAAGAAATCGCCGCGCGCCTTGAAGAGGCTATCGCAAGGAACCTCTGGCAACCGCGCCTTAACTCCGCCTATGATGTTTTGAAAGGCCTGCAAACATGACCGAAGAACAGACAAAAGATTCCGCCCGCCACAACGAAAAAATGGCCAAGAAAAAAGCCGCGCGTGATAAAATCATGGCGGGCAAAACCATTGAACGGGGCTTGCTGATTGTCCACACTGGTAAAGGCAAGGGCAAATCTACTGCTGCCTTCGGCATGGTCTTCCGCCATGTTGGCCACGGGCTTCGTTCAGGTGTCATCCAGTTCGTCAAAGGCGCATGGGGTACGGGCGAGCGCACGGTGCTCGAAAAATTTCCAGACCTCGTCACCATCAAAGCCATGGGCGAAGGCTTCACCTGGGAAACCCAGGATAGAGACCGCGACATCGCCCACGCCAGACAAGGCTGGGAAGAAGCCAAACGCATGATCGCCGATCCAAGCTATCGCCTGGTGATGCTCGACGAGCTTAACATCGTGCTGCGCTATGATTATCTGCCGCTTGAAGAAGTGTTAGAAGTTTTAAAATCTCGCCCATTGGATAAACACATCATCATCACCGGCCGCAACGCGCGTGAAGAAGTGATTGAACTGGCAGATTTGGTGACCGAGATGGAAATGATCAAGCATCCATTTCGGTCAGGTGTGAAAGCACAGGCGGGGGTGGAGTTTTAAAAATCGTCCTCTCCCGTTTCTTCAACGGGAGAGGAAGGGGACCCAATGCACCTGCATTGGGGTAGGTGAGGGACAACGCGCACCTTGCCTAACATCCCCTCACCTATCCCACTTCGCTTCGCTACGTGGGCCCCTTTCCTCTCCCGCTAAAGAAGCGGGCGAGGACGTTTTGCTCAAACCTTCATCCACATCTTCTCGTTAAAATTCGTCAAGCCATAGTTTGCAAAAAACTTCTTGGCATCTTCATTAAAACTCCAAACATCGAGAGCAAACAAATCTACTCCATTGGATTTACCATGCGCCGTGGCAGCATCAAGCAACGCTTTTCCAACACCCTTGCGTTGAAATTCGGGGCGCACGCTGATGTGGTGCACATAAATCATTTCGTGCGCAACATGCCGAGCACTGTCTTGCTTACGGAAGAGTTCAACCAATACATATCCGGCAGCAATACTATCGACGCTAGCCAAATAGACAACATGACCTTCCCTAGCCAATGCCTCTCTCATTTCATCTACAACTTCACCACCGTCCATTGGCGGCTTAAACAACCAAGGCAGGGCATTTGCATGAACTAATTGAACATCGCGGTTCAGTTCAGCTATCAATGCTGCATCCTCAATTGTAGCGCGACGAATTTCGACGACCATTTTAGTTGAACCCTCGTTCTCTTAAAAGACCTC
>JAYTSN010000015.1:0-18523 GCA_043745625.1 Aestuariivirga sp.
GCGCCGCTGGGTTGTTCAAAGGGTGGCTTCCACACGCATGGCACAATTTCACCTGTCACCGGTGACAAAGCTGTCCACCGTGCCGATGCCACGCCGTCGCAAACCCAGATCGGATCCCGGGGCGCATGCAGTGCGCGCGCCAACCATTCGCGAGAACGTCCAACATCACCTTGCGCATCTTCAATCTGTGCCATCAAACCACAAATGCGGGCTTGTGGCTGAGCGTTGATGTGCTGTTCCAACGCGGTCTTGGCCACATCCCAGCGCTTGGCGGCAATGGCAGCGCGGGCCAATGCAAAAGCGGATTCAATATTGCCGTCAGATTTTCCGTCTAGATCGCGCACCCGTTCGAAACGCAATTCAGCACCATCGTCCAGTTTGGCATTGGCCGCAACTTCGGCCAATTCCGGATGAGGCGATAAGGCCCAACTGGCGCGCAGGGTTTTTAAGGCTTTGCGGTGATTGCCGCTGGCCACGAAACAGCGCGCGGCAACCAGTGCAGCGGGAACCAAATTTGCATCCTGCGCCAGCGCGCTTTGCGCAACGCTCAGCGCACGGTCGCGGTCTTTATCTTCCAACTCTAAAGCTTGGGCCGTCAGCAAAATCGCCTGTTTGGTGGCAGCTTCCTCGCGTGGCAATAAACCTGCTTTTGCCTGTTGCGCAATTGTTGCAGCCGCTGCGGCCCAATCCTTGGCTGTCGTATGAACTTGCAAAGTGGCACTTGATGCCCAAGGCAAACGCGGATTTTTAGCCAAAGCACGCTCAGCGATCTTCCGAGCCTCCACCCAATCACCAGCTTGCTTTGCTTCGCCGAATAATCCGCGTAATCCTAAAAGCTCGGTATCGGGAGATTTAGCCATATCTTGAAAGGCACGTTTAACGCCAGCGCGATCACCCTTCAGTTGTGCAGCTTGCGCAGTAAGCAGTGTGATGAGGGGCTCGTTCTTTAATGTATCGCTGGCAATTGCTGCATGTTTAGCGGCAGCCTGTGCATCACCAGCACCTGCTGCAATAATCCCGCGCGACAACGACTCGTAGGCTTTACGGTGTTTGCGAAAGCGCATCGATTCGCGCACAGTTTTTGGGCTACTCCAGATTTTGTGGAACAGCTTCCAAACAATATAGCCAAGCGCCAATGCCAGACTGAGCAGAACAACACCGACCAGCAGCGAAACCTGAATTTCGTGAAGTGGCGATTGGATAACAATTTTTTCAGGGCGATCAGCAAGCCACGCAAACGCGATTGCCGCCGCAACCAATAATAAAAACCGCCACAGAAGCTTTATCATGCTGTCTATCCCTTAGCCGCAATTTGGCGCGTTACAGCACGGCCCAACTGTTCTACAGCTTGATCTGCAGCAATTCGTTTATTTGCAGCAATGCGCCAATCTTGCAAAGCTTGCGGCATCACATTCAAATTTTGCTCAAGCAATTTCACGGCATCCGAAAGCTTGCTTTCGTCCACCAGGGCAGCGCCCTGCAAAGCCGCAGGCGCCCAATCAACCTCACCCGTATTTCGAATGGTAATTAAACCTGAAAACATGGATGTCGTCTTGCCCCATAGGCTATCATCTTGCACAGGGGCAATGTCTGTAGGCTTTGTTGCTTGTGCGGCAAAGTTTTTCAAGGTTTCGCTCAACGCTTTAACAGTTGGAACACCTTGAAGCGCGTCACTCGTTAAAATATCCAAACCCTCAGCAGCAGGGATGATTGCCGATATTGATTTAAGTTCACCACTATATTCAGAACCAGCAGCAATTTTTGCTTTTAAATCAGAATAGGTCTGTGACAGCTTTGAGTTTTGTGCCTTTGCATTTGTGTTTGAGATATTCAAATCGCTCATATTTTTTTCAAGCATGTCCAAACGCTGAGTGAGGCCAGATGGATCTACAGAACCTGTGCCGGGAACCCCAGTTGAAGCTGTATTTTTCAGTTCATCAACTGCACTCAATGCAAGCCCCAATGATTTTTCGAGCGCAGCAATTTTCGTCTGGCTGCCGCTCGCACCGGTATTGGCATCGCTGGCTTGCTGGCGTGCGTCTTCGGCTGCAGCTTGAGCAGCACCCAGTTGAGATTTGAGCTCATCGGTGAGACCCACAACTGCGTTTAACCTTTTTGCAAACTGCAGGTCGGCCTGTTCAACAGCGGCAACGCGCGCCTGCAATGCTTGCATTTGATCAGACGGCAAATATGTGGCCAGCACATCTTTATACAACCATGCTCCTGCAACAGCGCTGAGCAAAAGTGCCCCTGCGCCCAAACCCAAAATGCCATAAGGGCGCTTTTTGGACGCCTTAACGTTTGGCGCATCTGTTCCATTATTATCAACGACATTAATTGGATCGATGTCGATGATGTCGGATATTTTATCGTCTTGGGTCATCCCCAAATCACCTATTCTGCTTTGCTGATTCATTCAAGCAACGCCAACAAAGCCGCCTCTGTCGGTGCCGCGGCGATGGCTCTGGGCCAGCTTTGTGGCAGATTTGCTGCAACATTGGCCGACAAACATATATGCTTAATCCGCGTGGCTGAATGCGTAAGTTTTAAGCTTTCAATTTCGGATGCCCAAAGCTTTGCCGTTCTTGGCGAATACAACAAAACGGCCTCGGCGCTTTCAATTTCGACGATAAAATTTGCCAAAGAAGATTTTACAGCGTCATATGTGATGACGCGGTCAACTTCAAAGCCAGAGCGATGCAGCAGGCCTTGCAAGTCGCCAGATGTTTCTGCACCCGATAGATAAAGCAAAGGCCCATCATTGAGATTGAGTTGGTCAATTACAAATTTGTGCAATCCAATCACATCACCGCCATGCGCTGATACCTGAGTGAAGCCTTTGTCTTTTGCCATGTGCTCTGATTGCTGGCCAACAGCAAACAGCGGAATATTTTGAATTGCATCAATGTTACCCAACACCCGAACGGCATTAACACTGGTCAAACATATTGCTTGATAGGGTTTGGATGGAACCAGAACATTCAGTCGAGCTTCAATTTTAAGAAGCGGCGTTATGATCGGCATATGGCCAAGCTTGCGCAATTTTTCAGCAAGAGGTGCTGCATCTTCAACCGGTCGTGTAAGAATGATCCGCATCAATAAGAGATCAATTTTCCGCCGCGCGCTTTAACATCTTCGCCTGCGTCTTGCCCCATCTTAAAACCATCCGACAATGCCCCCTCGCGCGAAACATCGAATACATGTTTCCCGTCCAAAGTCAGGGCCTGGCCACGGAATTTCAAGCGACCGTCCTGAATGATGGCGTGGCCCGCAATGGGTGTGCGACAAGAACCATTCAGCGCTGCCATAAAGGCGCGCTCACAAATAACCGTTGTTGAAGTCGGAGCATGGTCAAGTGGTAAAACCAATTTGCGTGTGGCTTCATCATGCGAATTGGTTTGAATGCCGATGGCGCCTTGAGCAACCGATGGCAACATTTCGTCCATCGACATGATGCAGGTAATCTTATCGGAAAGCCCGAGACGGTTGAGACCAGCGACAGCCAGAAACGTTGCATCAGCAACGCCGTCCTGAAGCTTTTTCAATCTCGTCTGCACATTTCCGCGAAATTGGACTGACCGCAGATCAGGGCGCACACGCAATGCCTGTGCAGTACGGCGCACTGATGATGACCCAAGAACTGCTCCTTGCGGAAGTTCCATCAAATTTTTCGATGTGAGACTGATAAATGCATCGCGTGGATCTTCGCGTGGCAACAGCGCCGCAATATCAAGACCAAACGGGTGATTTGCAGGCATGTCTTTCATCGAATGAACGGCTAGATCAATCGTGCCTGCGAATAAGGCCTCTTCAAGCTCCTTGGTAAATAAGCCTCTGCCGCCGATCTCGCTCAAAGAGCGGTCGCGAATGGCATCTCCTGTTGTTGTAAAAGTGATAATAGTGAAGGCATCGCTTTCCAAGCCATGAGCAGCCATTAATCGGTCACGAGTTTCATGAGCCTGAACCAATGCCAGAGGCGAGCCGCGTGTGCCTATTCTAATTTTGGGGATAACCGTCATAATTTGCCAATTTTAGGGTTTGGGTGCTAGAGCGGCAAGCCTCTAACACCTTTCATCCACAAAATCTGCTGACGAATGACCGAGCAAAACACATTTATTTTAGGAATTGAGACTTCTTGCGACGAAACAGCGGCCGCTGTGGTGCAGAGACACGCAGGTGGACGGGGCGAGTTGCTGAGCAATGTGGTGCTGTCGCAGTTGAAGGATCATGCCCCTTTCGGTGGTGTGGTGCCCGAAATTGCTGCACGGGTTCATGTGACCCATCTGGACGGTCTGATCAGCAAGGCAATGGTTGAAGCGAAATTGAGGTTCGAAGATTTGGACGCAGTGGCAGCCACTGCAGGGCCAGGGCTTTTGGGCGGATTGCTGGTTGGCCTAACTGCGGGCAAGGCCATTGCGATGGCCCATGATGTTCCTTTTCTGGCGATCAACCATCTCGAGGGCCACGCACTAACGCCGCGCCTGATAGCACCTTGTGAGTTCCCTTATTTATTGTTGCTCATTTCTGGCGGCCACACGCAATTCCAACTGGTGGAAGGCGTGGGGCGTTATAAGCGCCTAGGTACAACCATCGATGATGCTTTGGGTGAAGCCTTTGACAAAGTGGCCAAGCTTTTAGGGCTGGGTTATCCCGGTGGCCCCCGCGTTGAATCTTATGCCAAGCGCGGCGACAACAAGCGCTTCGATTTTCCGCGTCCCTTGAAGGGCAGGGCGGACTGTAATTTTTCGTTTTCAGGTTTGAAGACAGCGGTTCGTGAAGTGGTGCATGGGCTCGGAACATTGACCGAGCAAGATGTGGCGGACGTGTGTGCATCATTCGAATTGGCAGTAGCGGAGACTTTGGCGGATCGTTTAAAACGCGCTTTTCAACAATTTCGTGAAATGCATGCCGATGTTGAAACCCCAACACTTGTGGTGGCAGGCGGCGTGGCGGCCAACCAAACTTTGCGCGGCGTATTTGAAAGAGTGACCGCCATGCATGGTTTCAAACTCGATGTACCACCATATAATCTGTGCACGGACAATGCAGCGATGATCGCCTGGGCGGGTGCAGAACGTTTGGCACTTGGCCTGACCGATAACATTGATTTTGCCGCAAGGCCGCGCTGGCCGCTCGATACAGTTTCTGCTCCAGTTTATGGTTCAGGCAGGTTAGGTGCAAAGGCGTGAGCAAGCATGTTCTCGTGCTCGGCGATGGCGCTTGGGGGCGAGCGCTGGCAAAAGTGGCAAAACAGGCTGGCAATAGAGTTTCAATCTGGTCACGCGCCAATCCGAATATGCCTGAAGATTTAGACGCAGCAATCTTGGCTGTGCCTGCACAGGCAGTTCGGTCAGTTGTAATGTCAATCAATCACCTGCCACGCGTGATCATTTCAGCAGCCAAGGGCATTGAACGTGAAACGGGCTTGAAGATGGCCGAGGTCGTTGGTTCTTTGAAACCCAATGCTGAGTTCTATGCTTTGTCTGGCCCCAGCTTTGCAGCCGATGTTTCAGCGGGGTTACCGACTGCGGTTACTTTAGCGGGCCCAAGCATTGCACAAGCAGCAATTTGGGCAAAACTGCTGAGCCTGCCGCATTTTCGCGTCTATGCTTCGGGTGACGTAACAGGAGTTGAAATCGGCGGAGCAATGAAGAATGTTCTTGCTATCGCTTGCGGCATTTCCGATGCGCAGGGTTTGGGCGAAAGTGCGCGGGCAAGTTTGATTACGAGGGGGTTTGCGGAATTATCACGTTATGGGGCAAAGCTTGGAGCCAAGCCTGAAACTTTAATGGGGCTTTCAGGCTTGGGAGATTTACTGCTCACATGCGGCAGCGCCAAATCCCGCAACTATTCATTCGGATTGAATATCGGCAAGGGCTTGAGCGTTGCACAAGCCATCGAACAATCACGCGGCGTTGTAGAGGGCGCATATACAGCCTCCATCGCTTGCAAGCTCGCCCACCAGCACAATGTTGAAATGCCAATTGTGGATGCCGTTGCCGCAATCATTGACGGGCGCTCGAATCCACGCGATGAGATAGCCAGACTTATAAGCCGCCCCGTCGGCGCTGAACTGAAACAGGATTGATGATATGCTTTATGCGCTGCTTTGCACGGACAAACCCAACAGCCTCGACTTGCGGATGAAAATTCGCCCAGACCATGTTGCCTATCTGCACGGGCTTGGAGCCAAAACCAAATTCGCCGGACCGTTCTTGGACGATGATGGCAATATGTGTGGCACGCTTGTGATGGTTGATGTTGAAACGCGCGCCGAAGCCGAGAAAATTGCTGCAAACGATCCATATACTTTGAGTGGCCTGTTTTCGCATGTCGAAATCAAAGCCTGGCGCTGGGCTCTGAAAAATCCGGAGGCTGCTTAATGGCCTATTGGCTTTTCAAATCAGAGC
This sequence comes from Aestuariivirga sp., assembly GCA_043745625.1. Lineage (GTDB taxonomy): Bacteria > Pseudomonadota > Alphaproteobacteria > Rhizobiales > Aestuariivirgaceae > Aestuariivirga. The sequence goes on from JAYTSN010000015.1 coordinate 6,411, forward strand.
CTGATGTTTTCTCGTTCGATCAATTGATGGCCAAGGGGGCAAAGGGCGAGGAGTGGACGGGCATTCGCAACTATCAAGCGCGTAACAATATGCGCACGATGAAGATCGGCGACCGCGGTTTCTTTTATCATTCAAACATCGGCAAGGCAGTGGTTGGTGTGGCCGAAGTTTGCGCTTTGGTTCATGCCGATTCGACAGCTGATATTCCCGCCTGGGAATGCGTTGATATCCGCGCCATCAAGGCCATGCCGCGTCATATCACGCTCGATGAAATCAAGACGGTTGCTGCTTTGAGCGAGATGATTTTGGTGAAGAATTCGCGTCTTTCTGTGCAACCGGTTCTCGACGCTGAATGGAAGTTGATTTGCGAATTGGGCGGCCTCAAGCTGTGACCATGGATCACGCCGCCTTTGTGCGTGCGAACACTTCGATTTTATTTCCTCCGCTGGTTCCTGAAATTAAACTTCATCTCGCGCATGAAGCTTTGCCGATTTGGCAAAAGACCGAAGACGATTTGGGAGAGATTGGTTTACCGCCACCTTTCTGGGCCTTTGCTTGGGCTGGCGGGCAGGCTTTATCGCGCTATATTCTGGACACGCGTTCAACAGTGCTGGGCAAGCGCGTTGTTGAACTAGCATCAGGCTCCGGCATGGTTGGCATCGCAGCGATGAAGGCGGGTGCAAAATCTGTCTTAGCGGCGGACATTGATTTGTTTTCAATTGCGGCGATTGCAGTGAACCTATTGCTCAACAACGAAAAAGCTACTCGTCATTCCCGCGAAGGCGGGAATCTCTGTTTTAGTTTAAACGCAGATCCCCGCCTACGCGGGGATGACAAATTTGAGATTACGTCCGAAAATTTATTGACAACGAGCCCACCCGATGTCGACGTCATCTTGGTCGGCGATCTCTTTTACGAGAAGGGCGTTGCCGAGCGCTGTCTTGCTTGGTTGGAGCAAGCGCAGGCCAAGGGTATCGATGTTTTAATCGGCGATCCCGGCCGCAGCTATTTGCCCAAAAATCGCTTGGTGAAAGTAGCTGAATATTCCGTGCCCGTGTCGCGTGATTTGGAAGATGCCGAAATCAAGCTCACATCTGTCTGGCGATTAGCTTAGAGGGGATGCGACTCAGGGTTTACTGCTGGCGATATGATTTCTTTATGCTCGGTATTGTTAAACCACAGCGCCACCATCAATATGGCAAGTGATATCCACAGCCAAACATCCGTGCCACCACCGAAAAACAATGCGCCGATGATGACAGCTGCGGGTGTTGATACATAAGTCGCTTGAACGGTGTAGACCGCACCTTTTTGTGTGATGAGTGCGAAATAGACAACGCGCTCAACCACCCACATCAATGTGATCAAAAGCAGCGGCCAATGTTCTGTGAACGTCGGGGTGCCAGCTCTAGCAAAGGGTTGGAACCAAAGCAGGAAGGGCAAGATGAGGAGGCCTGACCAAAGGCTTTCGAATGCACCTGCCTGAATCGTATCAGCGCCCTTGGGCCAAGCGCGAGCGGCAAAGGCGTTATAGGCGCAATACAGAAGTGGAATAGAAATCGAAAAGACCAACGGCCAAGAAATACTGCCGCTGAGAGTGCCTTGACGCGAAAGGATCAACACCAGCGTCGATAAGAAACCTAAAAGTATCGCAACCAATTTTCGAGGCGAAGTACTTTCATGCTGCGCAATAACGGATACGATGTAATTGAAGAAGGGCGACATCGTGATGATGATGGCCAATTCCGTAGGCGGCACGAAGCCTGCCAGATAAAGATTGAGGCCGAACGGAACGTTCATCAAGGCGGCACACCCAAAACCATAAATGACCAAGCGCTTGTCAATGCCCTTCAATCCTGTGCGATAGAACGATGCACACAGCATAATCAAACCAACACCCATGCCCGTCCAGAAAATCGTATGCATTTCTGGCATTTTGATTTCGGTCAGGTGTTTATAGAAACTAGGCGAGATTCCCCAAAACAGGCCAAGCAGCATAAAATTGAGGAAATGATTGGATGATTTCATTTTGAGTCTTTGATTAAAATCGTATTGCGAACTATACTGAAGCCAAGCAATAACAACTGCAAGAAGCAGTCGGTTTGGGAGAGAATTACGCCATGTCAGATAAAATATATGCTGTGCCTGCGGCTTGGAAGAAGCGCGCGCTGGTTGACGCGGCTGCATATGACAAAACTTACGCGGAGTCGGTGAAAGATCCTGCGAAATTTTGGGGCAAGCAGGCCAAACGGCTCGATTGGTTTAGGGTCCCAACCAAGATCAAGAATACCAGCTTCGCTTATCCCAACGTTTCGATCAAATGGTATGAAGACGGCGTTCTGAACGTCGCCTATAACTGTGTTGATCGCCATTTGAAAAAGCGTGCCAACCAGACGGCAATCATCTGGGAGGGCGATAACCCCTACGACGATAAGAAGATTACTTATGCTGAGCTTTATGAACATGTGTGCCGCATGGCCAATGTTCTGAAAAGCCATGGCGTGAAGAAGGGCGACCGCGTTACGATCTATATGCCGATGATTCCTGAGGCCGCCTATGCGATGCTGGCTTGCGCGCGTATTGGGGCTGTGCACTCTGTGGTATTTGGCGGCTTCTCACCTGAAAGCTTGGCGGGCCGAATTCTTGATTGCGATTCAAAATTTATCATCACAGCAGATGAAGGCCTGCGCGGCGGCAAAAAAATTCCACTCAAGGCCAACACCGATGCGGCATTAGCCAAGTGCAAAGGCGACGAGAAAGTTTTGATGATCCGCCGCACGGGTGCTCCTGTAAATTTCGTGGCGGGCCGCGATCTCTGGTATCATGAGGAAGTCACGAAAGTTAAGGCTGAATGCAAGCCCGAGAAGATGAAGGCGGAAGACCCGCTGTTTATTCTTTATACATCAGGCTCCACCGGCAAACCCAAAGGCGTTCTGCACACCACGGGTGGTTATGCCGTTTATGCATCCATGACGCATCAATATGTATTCGATTATCATGATGGTGATATTTATTGGTGCACGGCCGATGTAGGCTGGGTGACGGGGCACAGCTATATTCTCTATGGCCCGCTCGCTAATGGCGCCACCACCCTGATGTTTGAAGGCGTGCCAAATTATCCCAACACCTCGCGCTTTTGGGAAGTGATCGATAAGCACCAAGTGAATATTTTCTACACGGCTCCAACAGCCCTTCGCGCATTGATGCAGCAGGGCGATGCGCCAGTGACGCGCACCTCGCGCAAGTCGCTGCGCTTGTTGGGCTCGGTGGGTGAGCCGATCAATCCTGAAGCGTGGGAATGGTATCACCGCGTGGTGGGTGATGGCCGCTGCCCAATAGTCGATACATGGTGGCAAACTGAAACTGGCGGCATTTTGATTTCGCCATTGCCGGGCGCCACAAAGTTGAAGCCGGGTTCGGCCACGAAGCCGTTCTTCGGCTGCCAGCCCGCACTGGTTGATGAGAAGGGTGCATTTCTTGACGGCGCAGCATCGGGCAATCTCGTGATCTTGGATTCTTGGCCCGGCCAAATGCGCACGGTTTACGGCGATCATAAGCGCTTTGTGGAAACTTATTTCTCGACTTACAAGGGCATGTATTTCACCGGCGATGGCTGCCGCCGTGATGAAGACGGCTATTACTGGATCACTGGCCGTGTCGATGATGTACTCAATGTATCCGGCCACCGTTTGGGCACAGCCGAAGTTGAATCAGCATTGGTGTCACACACCAAAGTCTCCGAAGCCGCTGTGGTTGGCTATCCGCACGACATTAAAGGCCAAGGCATTTATTGTTATGTGACCCTGATGGCAGGTGAGAACGGCAGCGACGAATTGACGAAGAGTCTTGTCGACCACGTGCGCAAGGAAATTGGACCGCTGGCAACGCCTGATAAAATTCAGTTTGCACCGGGCCTACCCAAAACACGCTCAGGCAAAATCATGCGGCGAATTCTACGCAAGATTGCCGAAGATGATTTTGGCGCGTTGGGGGACATATCAACTTTGGCTGATCCAACTGTGGTCGATGATCTGGTGGCAAATAGGCAAAACAGGAAGGGTTGAGCTTTTCAAAACCTGTAAAATTGGCGACGAAGTTATGGATCTTGAAATTTTCAGGCCACCTCCCCATTTGCACGAGAGTTAGAGCGGTGCTAACTTGCACCTTCACCAAACAGGGGGCTACTATGCGTATTGCTAATTTTTTCATTCTCGCCGTCACAGCCATGTTTCTTGCCGGTTGCGGCATCAACAATGTGCCAACTTATGAGCAGGCGATGAAAGCCCGTTGGAGCGATGTTGAAAACAATTATCAGCGCAGGGCCGATTTGATTCCGAATTTGGTTGAAACGGTGAAGGGCTATGCCGCGCAAGAAAAAGATGTTTTGACCGCTGTCGTTGAAGCGCGCGCCAAGGCCACGCAAATGGTTTTGCCAGCTGATATTGTGAACAACCCCGAAGCCTTTAAGAAATATCAAGACGCTCAAGGCCAGCTGTCACAAGCGCTTGGCAAATTGCTTTCAATCACCGAAGCCTATCCTGATTTGAAATCAAATCAGAACTTCTTGGCTTTGCAGTCTCAGCTCGAAGGCACAGAAAACCGCATCACCGTGGCGCGTAAGGATTATATCCAAGCGGTGCAGGTCTATAATACCGAGCTTGTGACTATTCCTGGCCGCTGGTGGGCTTCATGGTTCTATCCTACTGCCAAGCCTGCAGAAACATTCACTGCTGCACCGGGTTCTGATGCAGCACCAAAAGTCGATTTCAATAAACCGAAATCATAATCATGAAAAGTCTGCGGGCTGCGATAATATTTGTTGCGGCCCTGTTTGCCATTACTGCCGCAATGGCTGAACCGAATTTTCCGGTTCTGACGACAAGCCCTGTGGTTGATGCAGCAAATGTGTTGGGCGAGACCCAAACCGTCATCATCGGCAACAAACTCAAAAACTATGAAGACGCATCGGGCCACCAAATTGCGGTGGCTACTGTGCCCACACTCGAAGGCTATGACATTCGCGATTATGGCAACCTCCTGTTTCGCAAATGGCAACTGGGCGACAAAAAACGCAATGATGGCGTTTTGATTTTAGTGGCCCCCACTGAGCATAAGGTTTCGATTGAAACCGGTTATGGTGTTGAGGGTGATCTGACGGATGCCATGACTTCGATCATCATTCAAAACGCCATGGTGCCACGCTTTAAAGCAGGCGACTATGTGGGCGGTGTAAATGCCGGCATCGAGGACATTGAAAAGGTAATTGGCGGGCAGGGCGACCAAGTGGTGGCGCGCGTACAAAACCAGTCGGCTCTGACCATCAATGATATTTTGCCCTTCATTATTTTCTTCATCGTCATAGTGCTCATTCTTTCCAATGCCTCGCGTGGCGGGCGCATGATGATTATTCCGGGCGGCGGATTTGGTGGCGGTGGATATTCGGGCAGTGGCGGTGGCTGGTCGGGCGGGGGCGGAAGCTCTGGCGGCGGCGGCGCTTCGGGCGGATGGTGAACCATGAAAGATAATGTCACAAAATCTGATCGTCATGCCGTGGTTGCCGCAATCAAAGCAGCTGAACTCAAAACCAGTGGCGAGATCATCGTGGTAGTAGCCAATCAATCAGATGACTATGTGCATGTGCCCATTCATATCGCTGCCGGAATGGCTTTGGCTGTGCCCTTCGTGCTGCCTTGGGCGGCGCGGTTTTTCCCTTGGGCATCGGTTACGCTGTGGTGGGTTTTTGCTATCCAGCTGATGGTGTTTATTGTTGTGGCATTGCTGCTGAGCCAAAGCTGGTTCCGGTATTTTGTTACACCCCGCATGCTGATGCGCAAATACGCCCACCGCAACGCCGCCACTCAGTTCCTCGCTATTAATGCCCATCGCACCGGCGGTAGGACTGGCGTTTTGATCTTCGTTTCGCTGCTGGAACATTATGTCGAAATCGTCGCTGATACGGCAATTGCCGCCAAGGTCTCGCATGCCGATTGGCAGCGCATTGTTGACCAGATGCTGCCTCTCCTCAAAGTCCACCAATTAACCGATGCCTTGGTGCTGGGTGTTGAACATTCAGGCGAGAAACTAGCCAAACATTTCCCACCAAGTGCCGCCAATCCAAATGAACTGCCAGACCATTTTATAGTGTTGAGCTAACTGGCCCTGCATTAATCTAGGGTTGCACTGCGGGGCATCCAAATAGTGGTAGGACTCCGGTAGGGCGAAATAACCCAAGTAATACTCAGACAGATTGGATTTTGCGGAAACCATATTTACGATTTTAGATTGTATAAACCCCGCGCCAACGCTATTCTCTCAAATTGAGATCAAAGTTTAAGTTTGTTGAGTGGGGAGTTTTTTTCAAATGATTGTGCGCTATTTAACTATCATCGCCGTGATGATCGCAGCGCTATTTGCAGGGCCTCAGGCCGCAGAAGCAAAAATCCATCACTATCTGTTTGGAACCTATGACGACGGCATTTATCCAGCAGTCAAAAAAGTCCAACACAAGAAACATCGCAAACATGTGAAGCTCGTTAAAATTTTTAAGGTCGCTAAACATGTGAATGCCAAGCATCAGTTTGTCAAAAAGAAGATGGCGATGAAGGCAAAGCGCGGAGCGCCTTTGGCAGCTAGAGTTGTAGTTGCCAAGCCTGCCTATCAAGGCCGTGAACTTGTTCAATTTGCTTCGAAGGAAAAGCCAGGCACAATTATCATCAACACCAAAGAACGTTCGCTCTATGAAGTTTTAGGATCCGGCAAAGCCATGCGCTATATGGTGGCTGTCGGAAAAGAAGGCTTTGAGTGGACAGGCGTGGCCCGCGTTGGCTTGAAGAAAGTGAACCCCAAGTGGACACCGCCACCAGAAATGATAGTGCGCAAACCCGAATTGGCTAAGTGGGCAATGGGTATGCCCGGCGGCAACCCTGAAAATCCATTGGGCTCGCGCGCCATGTATTTATTCAAAGGCAAGTATGACACAGGCTTTCGCATCCACGGCACGATCCACCCGGAATCGATTGGTACGGCTGCCTCATCAGGCTGCATCAGAATGCTGAACGCAGAAGTGATCAAACTATTTCGAGAAACACGTGTGGGAGCTAAAGTCATAGTATTGTAATTTCCCCTTGGCTGTGATTGAAGGCCCCAGATCAATATTTTGGCTGGGGCCTTTTTCATAATGGAACGTCGTTCTTTTTTACGTATGCTTGCGGCTGGTATGGCTGGTATGACCGTCATGTCGGAACAGGCTCAGGCCTTCCATTTTGCCAATAAGAAAATTGCAAAAGCGCCACCTGTTAAAAAGACAAAGTCAAAGATCCGCCGTCCTGTCTATGAAGGACGCACAGAGGTCAGCTTCATATCAAACGAAAAACCGGGCACATTGATTATCAAAACCAATGAGCGTGCACTCTACAAAATTCTCGGAAACGGCAAGGCCATGCGTTATCTTGTGGCGGTTGGCAAGGAAGGTTTCTCTTGGGCTGGCGTTGCCAAAGTTGGCATGAAGCGCGAAAATCCAATTTGGACACCGCCACCCGAAATGATCGACCGCAAACCTGAATACGCCAAATGGGCCGAAGGCATGCCGGGTGGTTTACCGATCAACCCGCTGGGGCCACGCGCCATGTATCTGTTCGATAAAAGCGGTGACACGGGCTTTCGTATTCACGGCACGATCCATCCTGAGTCGATCGGCACAGCGGCCTCATCAGGCTGCATTCGCATGCTGAATAAAGAAGTGATTGAACTTTATGAGCTGACGCGCGTGGGCACAAAAGTCATCGTGATCTAAGGCCTTCGCCCCAGTGTTCCAGTTCCCCTAAAATGATACCGAGCGACAATCCTTTGGCAGTGAACGAATATTCGACGTGCGGCGGGTTTTCATGGAAGTCTTGTCTTAAAATTATGCCATCTCTTTCAAGAGCACGCAGTTGTAATGTCATCATGCGTTGGGTGATGTGAGGCAATAACCGTCGCAATTCATTGAACCGGCGTTGCCCATCTTTCAGCTGCAACAAAATCATTGGTTTCCATTTGCCGCCGATCACGTCAATCGTTGCCGCCACAGGGCACCAAGGTTCAGCTTTCATCGCTTCTTTCTCCGGAGAGCCAGTATAAAAATTGTGCGTACTTTTAGCAAACTACGGAGCAGACTATGATTGAATCTCAGTCAGGAGAAAAGCCATGAGCGACAAAACAATTTATATACTAAACTTCATAGCTATCCTCGGAACCGGCCTCATCGCGGGCGTGTTCTTAGCGTTTTCATCGTTCATCATGACAGCCTTTGGCCGCTTGCCGTCAACAACCGGCATGAATGCGATGCAAATGATCAATGTGACGGTGATCAACCCACTCTTTATGACGATCCTCTTTGGCACCGCTGTAATCTGCATGGCCCTCGCTTTTGCAGCGTGGAAAACCGGAGGCAGCTTAAACACGTCAATGTTGATTTTGGCAGCAGCGCTTTATATCGTCGGCGCAATCGGCATCACCATGGCATTTAATGTGCCGCTCAATGAAAGCCTAGCTGTTGCAGAAGCGACAAATCCCGACAGCGCTAAACTCTGGGCAGAATATCTGCAAAGTTGGACATTTTGGAACACCATGCGCGGGCTTGCGGCTTGCGCATCATGTGCAGCATTCATTATTGCGATTTCAATACCAATTTAATGACATCCCCGCACCCAGCCCATGTCGACATGAAAATGATCGGCGTGGTCGGCGTTGTAATCGGGGCTGAGGGTGAGGTTGAAATAATCGCAAAGGCCATTGCGCACTTCACGTAAAAATTCGGAGTCCCTTCCACCCGCCTTCCAGCCGGATAAAACGCTGATCAGCTTTCCATTGGCAAGGCGCAAGCCCGAAATATCAAAAGCATTGGCCGTCGCATGTTCGCTCATATTGTCTGAGCGTGCAATCGTGCGGCAACTGTAAGACCCAAAATGCGTGATCTCTTTGACACTTTGTCCGAAATATTTTTGCGCGGCTGGTTGCACCACATGCCGCTCCCATAGATATAGTCGAGCTGCAACGTTGCACCGGGTTTGTTCGGGCTTGATGCGCGCAACTGAAAAATGGCTAAGCATCAGCGTGCTATTCAAATAGCAAGCGGGCCCGCTTCCACTGTTCGGCAGCAGTGTACTAGCAATGCCAGTCTGCTTGACTGACTGCAAACAAGCTTGTGGATCAAGATCCAGGTTTTTGAGTTTCAAACTGCGAAACCAAGACGGCCCCTCACGCAAGTCAGGCGGCGTAAAGGGGTCATAATGCGGCGGCAAGGTGATTAAACGCAGATTGACGGCCAAGACAAACATCACAATTAAAAAGACACAAGCGAGAAACAATCGCACCAAAACCGAGCCTAATCTCATCCGTCAAATTTTCCCCAGCCTTCAAACCACCTATTGTTGAAGTGGGTTCAAGGCAATACCAAGACAAACGTCAAATTGGCGGCTTTGTGATCTAACCTGATACCTTATGCCGTATTTGCTTTGTTGCAGCGCACTCGTTAAAAGGTGGCAGCGTTTCAAAAGGCACCTTAATGTCCGATTCCAAATCTAAAGCGCGGCCCCTGTCGCCGCATTTGCAAATCTATCGCCCCATGCTTTCGATGTACATGTCGATTATGCACCGCATTACAGGTGTAGTGCTGGCCGTTGGAATGATCGGACTGGTGTGGTGGTTGACGGCGGCTTCAATATCCGATTCCTATTTCGCTTTGGTGCAAGGCTTCCTCTCACACTGGTTTGGACGGTTGGTTCTGTTTGGCTTCACCTGGGCTTTGATGCACCACATGCTGGGCGGGCTTCGCCATTTCATTTGGGATACGGGGCGCGGATTTGAACTGAAAACTGTCGAGTGGCTGGTGCGCGCCAATCTGATTGGATCGGTGCTTCTCACCATTTTGATCTGGACGATTGGTTATGGGGTGCGAGCATGAGCATGCGTTCTGAACTCGGCAAGGTGCGGGGCTTGGGATCTGCCAAATCTGGCACCGAACACTTCTGGATGCAGCGCGTGACGGCCATTGCCAATATCCCGCTGGTGATATTTTTGGTGTGGTTTATCGTCTCGCATATGGGTTCAAACCGTGCGGAATTTATTGCATCAATCAAACATCCGCTGATTACGATTGGCTTGTTGTTGGCCTTCGCTTCGTTTCTCTATCACATGCGCATTGGCCTTCAAGTTGTGATTGAGGATTATGTGCATGGGTCGCCAAAGGTTGCAGCGCTTCTCGCCAACACATTCTTCGCAGTGATTTTGTTTACCACTGCCGCATATGCAATTTTGAAAATGAGCTTTGGACTTTAATGGCTGTTTCTTACCCGATTACTGATCATACCTTTGATGTCGTTGTTGTGGGCGCTGGCGGCGCTGGTTTGCGCGCGGCCCTTGGCGCATCACAAGCAGGGTTGAAAACCGCTTGCATCACCAAAGTTTTCCCCACGCGTTCACACACTGTGGCAGCCCAGGGCGGCATCGCCGCATCTCTCGCCAACATGGGCGCTGACGATTGGCGCTGGCATATGTATGACACGGTCAAAGGCGCTGATTGGTTAGGCGACCAGGACGCAATCGAATATCTGGTGCGCAATGCGCCAACTGCTGTGTATGAACTTGAACATTTTGGCATGCCATTTTCGCGCACTGAGGACGGCAAGATTTATCAGCGCCCCTTTGGTGGCCACATGATGAATATGGGTGAAGGCCCGCCGGTTCAGCGTACCTGTGCGGCGGCAGACCGAACAGGCCATGCCATGCTCCACACTTTGTATGGGCAAAGCTTGCGTTATGACACCGCGTTCTTCATCGAATATTTTGCACTCGATCTGATCATGGAAAATGGCGCGTGCCGTGGCGTGATTGCCATGTGTATTGAAGATGGCAGCATTCACCGCTTCCGCTCGCACCAAACGATTTTGGCCACAGGCGGCTATGGCCGTGCTTATTTCTCGGCCACTTCGGCCCACACGTGCACAGGCGACGGTAATGCCATGGTGCTCCGCGCCGGGCTGCCTCTGCAAGATATGGAGTTCGTGCAATTCCACCCCACGGGCATTTATGGCGCGGGTTGCTTGATCACTGAGGGTGCCAGAGGCGAGGGCGGCTATCTCACGAACTCCGCAGGCGAACGCTTTATGGAACGCTATGCTCCATCGGCCAAAGACTTGGCATCACGCGATGTGGTGTCGCGTTCAATGACTCTTGAAATCCGCGAGGGCCGCGGCGTTGGCAAGGCCAAAGACCACATTTATTTGCATCTCGAACATTTAGACCCTGCCGTTCTGCACCAACGTTTGCCCGGCATTTCAGAATCGGCGAAAATTTTCGCGGGCGTTGACGTGACCAAGGAGCCAATCCCGATTTTGCCGACTGTGCACTACAACATGGGCGGCATTCCCACCAATTATCACGGTGAGGTTTTGTCGGGCGATAAGAAGAACGAAGAGAAAATCGTAGAAGGCCTGATGGCTGTTGGCGAGGCGGCGTGTGTTTCGGTGCATGGTGCTAATCGTTTGGGTTCCAATTCATTGATTGATCTCGTTGTGTTCGGCCGTGCGGCTGGTTTGCGTTGTGTAGAAAAAATGAAATCTGGTTCTTCACAAGCGGAATTACCGAAGGCTTCTGCAGACGCAGCACTCGCAAGGCTTGACCGTTTCCGCAACGCCAATGGCGCAACACCCACCGCAAAACTTCGCGCCAAAATGCAACGCGCCATGCAGGATGACGCTGCTGTTTTCCGCACTGGTAAAACACTGCAAGAAGGCTCCACCAAAATCAACGCCATCTGGAAAGGCTCCGATGACATTAAGGTGAGCGACCGCTCGCTCATCTGGAATAGCGATCTGATTGAGACTTTAGAGTTCGACAACCTCATCATTCAAGCTGCAACCACCGTCGACTCAGCCCTCGCCCGCCAAGAAAGCCGCGGCGCGCACGCAAGAGAAGATTTCCCCAAGCGTGATGACGAGAAGTGGATGAAGCATTCACTAAGCTGGACCGATGGCACAAAGAAGAAAGTTACCCTCGGCACGCGTGGCGTTCATAATTATACGATGAGCAAGGATGTGGAATATATCAAGCCCAAGGCGCGGGTATATTGATGA
>JAYTSN010000016.1:0-2380 GCA_043745625.1 Aestuariivirga sp.
TCTTCATTCACTTCAATTTTCAGAATGGCCAAATCAGTGCGCTCATCAGCGAGAATAATTTTTGCAGAAAACTCACGCTTGTCTGCCAGCGCAACACGAATGTCAGTAGCGTTCTTTATGACATGGTTGTTGGTAACGATGATACCTGTTGGGTCGACGATAACGCCAGAGCCAAGCGAATTGGCAACGCGCTCACGCGGAGGCCCATAACCATTATTGCCAAGACCAAACAGCTGACGGAATATCGGATCATCAAACGGCCCGCCTTGAGCCTGTTGCTGACGCTGAATTGTCTTGGCATAAACATTAACCACAGCAGGCGCTGTGCGCTTGACCAGTGGCGCAAAGGACATGGTGATCTCAGAGCGGTCGCGCGGCACTGTGCGTTGGTCGGCCGACGCCACGTGTGCAGCAATTAACACGGCCAGTCCGGTGATAATAACTTTCAGCATTTTCATTCTCCTAATCTACGATCAACTTTGGTCGACAGTATAACTGCCGTTTCAATTTCAGTTACACCCGAAATAACACCAATCTGATCAATCAATTTATCCATGTCCTCTGATGTGGCAGTGCGCACCATAGCAATTAAGTCTATCTTGCCGCTCACAGTATGCAGCGTCTCAATCTGCTTGAATTTAGCCAGAATTTTGGCAACTTCGATTTGCCGGCGCGGTTCTACTGATATTGTGACCAATGCAGCAATGCCTGTGTTGCTTTGGCCCCTTACCAGCTTCAATGTGTAACCTGCAATGACGCCCTGCTCCTCTAAGCGTTTTAATCTATCTTGGACGGTTGTTCGCGAAACGCCAAGTTTTCGCGCAAGTGCCGCCACAGGTTCACGTGCGTTGATCCGCAACATATTGACCAGTTCTTCATCTTTTACCGTGAGCATAAGTTCCGTCGCTTTGAGTCTTGATCCGTCATTATGACGGTACATTTGTCAAATCGCAACATTTCGCAGTCTTACGCCCGTCACCTGCAACGCACATAACTAGCTCAGAATCAAAACGAGGATCGCGCATGTCCACTATCACTCCTTTAAAGTCAGTTCGAAATGGCCGCCCGGAAAATGCGGCGGCGATCGCTCTGGAAATGCAACCTGATGAGCCATTGTTTTGTTTCTCGCCAACAGCGCTGGCCGAACGAACCAATGTATTTCTCAACAACTTTCCAGGCCTTGTCACATTCGCTGTGAAATCCAATCCATCGGTTGAAGTGATCCGCACTTTGGCCAAGTCAGGCCTGACACATTGGGACGTGGCCTCGGTGCATGAGATGAAATTAGTGCATGGCATTTCACCCACCGCGAAGTTTCATTATCATAACCCTGTCAAATCGCGCCGCGAGATTGAGGACGCCTACAAGATTTATAATTGCCGCCGCTTCGTTGTCGATTGTCGCGAGGAGCTGCAGAAGATTGCCGATGTTATTGGCGCTGATGCCAGTGTCGAAATTGCTGTGCGCTTTGTTCTGCCGCGTGACCGGGGATCTTCAGCTCATGATTTTTCAACCAAGTTTGGCGCGCCGGAGCACATCTGTGTTGAGTTGCTGAAGCAGGCGTTGGCGATGGGCTATCAACCTTTGCTCACCTTCCATCCAGGTTCGCAATCGCGCGATCCGCAGACATATGTGCGCCATATCGAGGCGGCGGCACGCATCGCCAAATCGGCCGATGTGAAGGTGTTTGCATTAAATGTGGGTGGCGGTTTTCCTGCCAATTACATGCTCTCAACCGCCCCAGAACCAAATGTGTTCTTTCGCATCATCGAAGAAGCTGTAGCCAAATATTTCAACGGTAACGCGCCGAAACTGGAATGCGAACCGGGCCGAGGACTGGTGGCCAATTGCATGTCGCTACTCTCGCGTGTGAAGCTGGTGTGCACCGACGGCGATGATATATTTATCAATGACGGCGTTTACGGCGCGCTGATGGAATATATGCAAGCGCCAGAATTGAAGCCACCCTTCCGCGTGATCCGCGATGGCAAGGTGATCCACGGCGCTGTGAAATCTTGGAAAGTCTTTGGCCCAACATGTGACCCACTCGACGTGCTGCCGCATAATCTGGACATCTTGGAAGGCTTGCGCGAAGGCGATTACATTGAGTTTGGCACACTGGGCGCTTACGGCGTTTCAACCCTGACCAAGTTTAACGGCTATGGCGGACATGAAATTGTTGAGGTCGAGAAGGTGTTGAGCATTTAGTGCGAAACGCTCAGCAGCCCTTTAACCTCGACTGTCATGCTTGCTAAGGTGCAAATCTAGCAAGAGGTAAAATAATCTTGTTTCAGTTCGCGGCTTGATAGGTGCGCACAATATCGCCTGAATTCATTGCAACACCGATTGTCATAGGCTTCCCACGGTTCGTTACATTGAA
>JAYTSN010000017.1:0-2377 GCA_043745625.1 Aestuariivirga sp.
ACGTTCTCTCCAAATGCATCTTACGAGCAAAACGGAAGCTGCACCGTTATCAATCCTGTGCAGCTCAAAGCTTATAAGGTGAATGGCACAAATATTGAATTGCCTGATCACCCCGTTCTAAATTGCGCATTCGCATTGCAGCTGATCAAGTTTATGCGTGACAGTGCCCATCCAACAATTTCCACTAAAACATCATCACAGATTGCCAAACTTTATACCGGGCCTGGCTTTATCTGTCGTGGTCGAAACGACCATGTATCGGCTAAATTGAGTGAACACGCTTCAGGCAACGCGGTTGATATCGAACGTATTCAGCTCGCTGATGGAAGAATTGTATTCGTCAAAGACGTAATATCCTCAAACACTAATGACTATGATGTTCTGACAACCATCCGCCATGCAGCATGCACATATTTTACCACAGTACTGGGACCCGGCGCCAACGCAGCACATGCCAGCCATTTTCATTTTGATTTAGGCCAACATGGAATAAGCGGAACCTACCGCATTTGTGAGTAACGCGGCCAAAACAGATTAAGCGCTAACCCACTCATCACCAATCCCGCTGCAATTATTTTCCAGGCAGGCAATGCCTCGCCCAACACAAGTGCCGATGTGCTCATGCCGAATATTGGAACGAGCAATGCCAAGGGCGTTACCGTTGCCGCTGGATAGCGCGCCAGCAGCCAGCCCCAGAGGCCATAGCCAAACATCGTGTTAGCAACAGCTTGCCATACGACTGCAGCCCAAGACAGAAAGTCAGCCTGTTGCACACCTGCCAAATCCGCCTGCCACCCTTCAAAAATCAACGACAAAACAAACAGAGGCGGAACTGAAAATATTGCCGCCCACACGACATAAGCCAGCATATCGATCTTGCCGGCAGCGCGGTTTACAATATTGGCAATGCCCCAACTGATAGCACCGCATATTACGAGGAACAGGCCAAGCGGCGTGGCACTTCCCCCACCATAAACCGCGATGATGGCCAATCCCATTATGGCAAGGCCAAGTGCTGCATATTGATACAGGCGCAATTTTTCAGAGCCCCGAAAAACTGAAATGCCAATGGTCACAAAGACCTGCAATTGTATCACAAGCGATGTAATGCCCGGGCTGATGTGACCCTTCATAGCAATGAACAGCAGCCCAAATTGTCCAACCCCAATGAGCAACCCATAGCTTGCAAGATGACTGAACGGCACTTTTGGCCTTTTCAAAAACAAGGCCAACGGAAAAAACACCACAGCAAAGCGCAAAGTTGCAAAAAGCAAGGGCGGAAGATGATCGAGCGCCAGTTTGATCACAACAAAATTGCTGCCCCAAATGGCAACAACAGCCAGTGCCAAAAGCAAGTGCGTGCGAGAGAGTTGGGCGTTCATCGCTTAATTGGCCGCATCACCAGCTGCAATGCATGTGAGATCACCTTCCTGACAATCCAATCGTTTTTGCAACTGCGCGGTGCGCAGCTGCGTGAGCCACGAAAGGCACTGATTATAAATCATCGGCTGCGCTGTGCCTCCTTCTACACCAGACGCTTCTAGCTTGCACTCAGCATCGCGAAACGCCAACCAAGCACGTTGGGCTGTTGTGAGCGCAGTTTTGGCAATCGGGATTTTTGCGTAGTTTTCTTTGAGGCGGCCATAGACATCATTCAAACCCGCATCTTCCTTCTTAAACTGCCAGTCCGCACAATACGTCATGTCTGATTGCGTGGCGGGGTTATCGCAGAGTTGGGCAAATGCCAAGTTGGGCGCAAGCACTGTGAAACAAAATCCAAGAACCCAAAGTGGCTTCATTTTTGAGAATCCCTTAAAAATGAAACTCTATCAAAACGGGCGGGATTAGCCAGCCCGCAGACAGGTGAACCAAGCTGTGCTAGACACAGTTGAAAGCTCAGTTTTAAATGAGGTCGCGGGTATGCACAAAGCATTTCGATTTTCGTATATGGTGGCAGCGCTGTTGCTGATTGCACCTTCGGTTTCCGCCGAAACCGTAATTAAGCGCATACCCACCCAATACATTGCGGCTTTGGGCGATCCGGCGGCCAAGTCTGGCGTTGGCGCAGAAAACTGGGGCCTGTGGCCCGTTGATCCAGGCCCGCGCGGTGTGAGGTTGACAGGCTATTCCAGTTTAAAAGAAGCGGGCGGCATGTCACCGCGCGGCTGGAAGTTTGACAACGCGGATTGGTGGCTGGAAGAACACGGCCTGATCATGGAGCAACCCACATTCCCGGTTGTTCCCGGCAAATATGTCGTGACCGGTGGCCGTGATGCAACAGCAACGCTCACCATCCACCCCAAAGCCGCAGACGGCACGCAACATTGGGAACTCAACTACGGCGCCAGCCTCTACGACGTAACCCACCTCGGCTGCC
>JAYTSN010000018.1:0-6934 GCA_043745625.1 Aestuariivirga sp.
TCTCAACAACAAGTCTTATGCATTGGGCAAAGATAAAGAGTTGATTTCCGACGGACACGGCGTGTTTACATTTGTTCCAACTGAACAATTGGCACCTGGAAAATATGACTTAAACCTGGTTGAAACCGATGCCGTCGGCAACGAAACTAAACTGACACAAAAAGAAGCGATCATTGTTTCGCCACCGCCGCCACCTCCGCCACCAGCACCGGTTTTGACAGCGCCAACGATTGATAAATCGAGTGCGGATAAAGCCATTCCCACCATCACCGGAACATGGGCCGCAGGCGTTGCAAAAAGCCTGACTGTCGCAGTGGGCGGTGTTACGCACACTTTAGGCAAAGATTATGATTTGCTGACAGATACCAATGGAAAGTGGACCCTTACACCTAAGGCTGAATTACCAAATGGCACCTATGATGTGGTAGCCACCGTGATGGGTGCTGACGGCAATTCTCTATCCGACGCAACCAAAGACGAATTGACTGTCAACGTGGCACCGCCACCACCTCCACCACCTCCACCACCTCCACCACCGCCACCTCCGGCGACACCAGAGCCAGCAGCCAAATTAACAGCGCCAACGGTAGAAACCAGCTCATCAGATTCCGACCGTCCAACGGTCAAGGGAACATGGCCAGCTGGTATTGCCAAAACTTTGACGGTTGATCTTGATGGCGTGAAGCACAAGTTGGGAACCGACTTCGACTTGCTCACAGATTCGAATGGTCATTGGACACTGATACCAAAAGCCCCCGTCGTGAACGGAACTTATGATGTTGTGGCAACTGTTACAGACGGCGACAAGCAATCCGTATCTGATGCAACCAAGGGCGAATTGACGGTGAATGTTGCACCGCCACCACCACCGCCGCCACCTGCGCAATCTTATGATTGTGAAGCCACCTTGGCCCGCATTGCAGCCGTTTTCCCGGTGCGCTTTGATACCGATAAAGCTGATATGCATGCGCCGTTTGACCTCTCAGTCAATCAATATGCCGCACTTCTGAAAGACCCGCGCTGCGCAACTTTGAAAATGCAACTCGCAGGTCACGCAGATGAACGCGGCACTGAAAGTTACAATCAAAACTTAAGCGAACGCCGTGCTCAGGCTGTTGTAGATGCCTTGAAAACTGCTGGCATTGATGGCGCAAGGTTAAGCTCTGTTGGTTTCAGCAAAGATAAGCCGATTGATCCATCACACACTGCAGATGCGCACCGCAAAAACCGCCGCGCTGAATTTATCGTCGTGAAATAAGGGGAAGCCACATGAATGAACTTTTAAATTTCCACAACACACCATTTATCTTCGAACATAACTGGCTGTGGCTGCTCGCAGCATTTCTCGTTGGTGCTTGGGTTGGTTTCAAATATTGCATTCCGTCGAAATCTTCGAAGTAAGGAACCCAAAAAATGACGCATTATCTTATCGAGCTGGCACTTTGGGTTTTGGCATTTTACTTCCTCGGTTGCCTATTAGGCTGGGCCATTCGAAACGTGTTTGGCCGCGCCGAACAACCCGTAGCCACACCTGAAAAACCAGTCGTGCGCCCAGCGCCTGCCTATGTCCCGCCACCTGCACCTATTGCTAAACCAATGCCTGTTGCTGCACCTGTTGTGGTTGCTCCAAAGCCGGCTCTTCGGCCTGCTCCAGTGCCCGTGGCAGCGCCAGCACCGCTTGCTGCGTCACCGTTGGCCACAGGCAAAATGGAACGTCCAAAGGGCATTTCTGCCGCACGCGGTGGCAAAGCCGATGATCTGCAACGCGTTAGCGGTATTGGCCCCAAGAACGAAGCCATTTTGCATAATCTTGGTTTCTTCCATTTCGACCAAATTGCCGAGTGGACTGCATCACAAGTAGAATGGGTTGATGACCACCTCCGTTTTGGCGGCCGCATTAAGCGTGAAGAGTGGATTAAACAAGCGGGTCTCCTTGCAGCAGGCAAAGAAGCAGAATTCACCAAACAATACGGAACAGGTGGATTGCGCAACAACAAAGGCCAAAGCTTATCAGGCTCGCGCCCACGCAAATCATAATTTCAAAATTCATATTGGAAAAAGGTCGGTTTTTTATCGGCCTTTTTTATTGGGAACTCAATTGCAAGACGTCGCCAGAGCGCCGATCGAGCCACCCTCACACGTCGGCGCGCGCGGTGCAGAACTTAAACTCGCCACATTAATTTCGTCCGGGGTGCCGCGTTTCAAATCAGCCGTCATTGGCCGCACAGTTTGCGGAGCCAGGCGCGAGCGATAGACATGCACATTCTGCATTACTTTCTGCACATATTGGCGCGTTTCATTAAACGGAATGCATTCAACCCAATCAACCGGATCAACTTGGCCCCCACGTGGGTCTCCGTACTCTTCAACCCATTCGCGAGAACGACGAGGGCCCGCGTTATAAGCGACCAGAGTCAAAACATACGAGCCACTAAAATCCGAAACTAAATCAGCCAAATGCGCAGCACCAAGCTTAACATTATAAGCTGGATCAGATTTCAAGCTGCCGGGACTAAATGCAACCCGGTATTGCCGCGCCACCAACTTTGCCGTTCCCGGCATCAACTGCATTAAACCTTGCGCACCAACCGAACTGCCTGCATTGGGGTCAAATTCACTTTCTTGACGCGACAGTGCAAACACCAAAGACTTCTCAACCGGTTTTCCAATTTGCGCCCAGTTCGGAAGTCCGCGCAGTGGATATGACCACGAGTCGATATCAATGCCGCGTTGCCCCGCAGCTTTTGCCAGTCGCAATGCCCAAGACGTACCGGCCGTATTTTGCACAACAGCAGCAACCGCGTTCATCTCATCGGAGTTTTTAAACCGGCTTGCCAAAGACCAAAGGAACATATTCAATTGGTTCTTGGTTCCAACTTGCGCCATCATGCGAAACGCCCGAACAACTTCATCTTGTTCAACGCGCGCCTGCGCACCAGCCGAAGCTGCACCACCATTGATGGACTCTGGTTTGTTGCCAAGGCCAATCTGCTCACGCGCCAGTTGCCCGTAATAAACTGTTGAATATTGCGCGGCATCTTTAAACGCCAGTTGCGCTGTGGCTTTATCACCCAGCGCCAAATAACTGCGCCCAATCCAATAGGCAGCACGCGCTTTATCCGTGCGGCTTTGAGCAAGATCTTGAAGCTTCACAAAATGCTTCATGCCAACTGCGGGTTTCTTCAAATAGCGAAGCGCCACCCAGCCGGACATAAATTCCGCTTCGAGCGCACCATCACCATTTGCTTGACCATGATTAAGCGCAATTTGATAAGCTGCATTCCAACTTTCAGAATGTTTAGGGCCAACCGAATGCAAGGTCACAATCTTGCGTTCCATCCACCAAGCTTCAGCATCCACCATCGTTGCCGCATCACCAGAAACACTGGCCAAAATCGCGCGCGCTTTACCGTATTGTTCTTTCTTCCGGTAAAACCGCGTCAAGGCATATTTCATGCCCATGTCGCTTCGTGCAGCAGAAGAAAGGCCATCAAACTTTTTATCAGCGCCGTTCTGAAAGCTAATCAAACTTGCAGCAACTTTACCGGCACTTACGAAATCTCCACCCAGCCGCTGCGCATTGCGAATAGCTGCATTGGGCTCCTGGGCCAGAATAAGTCTAGAGAACCGCAAGCGATGATCTGAAATGCTAAGTTGCGAACCAAATTCGCCCAGAATCTTTTGCTCAAGTTGCGCATCAACATCAGTGTTGCCCCAAGCTTTACGGAGCCATGCCTTGCCTTTTGCTCCATCACCCGAAGTAAAATGCGCCCGCGCCAATGCCAGCATTCCGTAAGCCGTTGCCGGGACACGGTTACTAAAATAAGATATTACTGTAGGTGAATTTTGTGTGCTTTCGTAAAGCGCCTGTTCTGCGCGCTTCAATAATGTTTCTGTCAAAGGCCAATTCGGCGCAGCATTTAGAAAATCATGAATCCGTTGATAACCAGCTTGTGCCCCATGATCGCGTAAAAATAAAAGCTCAACTAACTTTATTGCAGCCTGATCGCCAGATTGGGTCGCCAACGACCCTGCACCTAGAAAATCCCCAGTCAGTGCAACTCTAATAGACTGAACCGCCAATCCTGATGCTGCAGATGAGGCGGGCATAGACAGAGGAACTGCAAGCAGTGCAACACTGCTAACAACACCACTCAAAAACTTACGCCGCGAAACCAAATTCATCATCATGTACTGACCAACTTATTACAAAAAATCAAAAGGTGCCAGCCAGCTAAAGACCAATTAAGACGGAGTTTTGACTAAAAACAGTCGGGCTCCTGTCTTGCTGTTCAACAACTGGCAGACTATGATGCCGCTCCCTGTGAGGCTCGGCCAAACCAGCACCATAGGTAAACATGGTTTCTAACTTCTTACTTTTATGAGGTCTCTCGTGCAGTTTAAGGGCTCTATCCCAGCTTTGATCACTCCCATGAAGAATGGTGCTTTTGATGAAGCGGCATTCCGTAAATTTGTGGGCTGGCAGATTAAACAGGGCAGCCACGGCCTTGTTCCAGTGGGAACAACAGGCGAAAGTCCAACCTTAACGCCAGAAGAGCATAAGGCCGTAGTGAGGATCTGTGTGGCAGAAGCAGCGGGCAGGGTGCCTGTTATCGCTGGTGCTGGCTCAAACAACACAGCCGAAGCTGTGGAATATACCAAACATGCAAAAGCCGCAGGCGCTGATGCAGCACTTGTTGTCGTGCCTTATTACAACAAGCCAACCCAGGACGGCATCTACGCGCATTATAAAGCAATAGCCGAAGCCGTCGACATTCCGATTATTGTTTACAATGTGCCTGGCCGCACTGTTGCCAGCATCTCAGTTGAAACACTTGCGCGCTTGTCGCATGATTTCAAAAATATCGTAGGCACGAAAGACGCGTCGGCTGATCTTACGCGGCCTTCGCGTCAACGCTTAATGTCGGGTGAAAAATTTATCCAACTTTCAGGTGAAGATGGAACAGCTTTGGGGTTCAACGCTCATGGTGGTGTGGGCTGCATCTCAGTCACTGCAAACGTTGCGCCGCGTCTCTGCGCCGATTTGCAAGAAGCAACATTGAAGGGTGATTACGCCTCAGCACTACAGCTCCAAGATCGTTTGATGCCGCTGCACCATGCAATGTTTGTTGAAGCCAGCCCCGGCCCCGTGAAATATGCAGCAAGCTTGCTTGGCCTCTGTGAGCCAGATACGCGATTGCCACTTATTCCCGTGATGGAAAGCACCAAGCAATCTGTGCGTGAAGCACTGATCCACGCGGGTCTTTTGAACTGATATGTCCTCAAAGGCCGGCGGCGCAAAAGCTTCGCGAAAACAAGATGGCATCAAGGTCGTGGCAGAAAATCGCCGCGGTCGCTATGATTATGAAATCTTGCAAACTTTCGAAGCCGCCATTGAACTGAAAGGTTCAGAGGTTAAATCCTTGCGCGTTGGTCACATCAATCTGGGAGAGTCTTACGCGGCTATGAAGGGCACTGAGCTTTTTTTATTGAATGCAAATGTGCCCGAATACCGCGAAGCCAATCGCTTCAATCACGAACAAAAACGCCCGCGCAAATTGCTTCTTCATCGCAAGGAAATTGACCGCTTGTCAGTCGGCGTTTTGCGCGAAGGCCTGACCATTATTCCACTGAAAATGTTTTTCAATCCACGTGGTCGTGTGAAAGTGGATATTGCATTGGCACGAGGCAAGAAGACTGTCGATAAACGCGAGACAATAAAAATACGCGATTGGAACCGCGAGAAATCGCGCGTGCTGCGCGACCGCGGATAACATGATCCTCGTCGCACTCGGCAGCAATCAAAGCGGCCCATGGGGAACACCCGAACAAACGGTAAGGCGCGCATTTGCAGCACTGAATACCGGCCCGGTAAAACTAAGACGCGCGTCTACTCTCATTGAAACCGCGCCATTCGGAATGATCAATCAGCCCAATTTCGTCAACGCCGTTGCGCACATTGATACCGCGTTGTCGCCGCACACATTGTTGCGTCGTCTTCACATGTTTGAACGACAAGCGGGCCGCAAACGAGGCAGGCGCTGGGGTCCGCGCACGCTTGATTTAGATCTCATTGATTACAACGGCCAACAGATAAAACAAAAAGGCCATGTTCAAAAAGCATTGATATTGCCACACCCCGGCATTGCAGATCGCTCGTTTGTATTAGAACCAATTGCCGAGATAGCACCGCGTTGGAAACATCCTGTAAACCATAAAACCGCGCTATCAATGATTCAGAAACTATAAGATTTAAGCCACACTTAAGCGCGTTGCGCCATCCTGCGGCAAGGGACGGACAATCTGTCAGGTGGAAATTAAATGTACAAATATCTTCTGTGCGCCTCTGTGGCCGCACTCTTGCTTGGGCAAGCCGATGCCAAACCAATCCAGTTCGCACCCGATACATTCGTCATTTTAGGTGCTATGGAAGACTCTCAATTTGCAAGCGCAGCAATGCCGAATGCGCAGCCGAGCCGAAATCTTGATGATGATGTTTCAGGCCCTAATCGCACCGTGATAAATTTTGAGACTGCGTTGGCCCCAGGTTCAATTCTGGTGCGCACTGCCGAGCGCAAACTTTATTTTATCCTTCCAGATGGGCAGGCGATTATGTACCGCGTGGGCGTTGGCCGCGAAGGTTTCTCATGGTCTGGTCATAATCAGATCAGCCGAAAAGCTGCCTGGCCAACGTGGACACCACCTAAAATTATGATCAAGCGCGAGGCAGCACGCGGTCATATCATTCCAGACTTTATGGAAGGTGGCTCCAACAATCCTTTGGGTGCTCGAGCACTCTATATAGGCGGCACAGATTTCCGCATCCACGGCACCACCCAACCATGGAGCATAGGTCATGCCGTATCATCGGGCTGCATCCGCATGTTAAATGAACATGTGATTGACCTTTATGACCGGGTAAAAATTGGTGCAA
>JAYTSN010000019.1:0-2363 GCA_043745625.1 Aestuariivirga sp.
AAAAAGCAGACCAATAAAAAGATTGGAACGAACGGCATGTCCATAAATGCCAACGGGCCTTGGCCACCTAAAAATTGCCGGATGGTGGACAAGTCTTGGACAGGCTGACCACCTGCATTGTTATTGCGCTTCAACGCCAGATGCGCCATCGCATCAAAAACCCGCGCTCGCATTGTTTCTTCAATTCGCCTTCCAATGCGCACCAAAATCCGCGTCCGCACAAAATCCAAAACGCCATAGAAAATATAAAGGATGAGAACAATCAACGATAGCGCAATCAAGGTAGGCACGCTGCTCGACGGAATGACGCGGTCATAGACTTGCAACATGAACAATGAGCCAGTCAGCATCAGCAGGTTCACAATCCAGCTAAAAAACAGGGCGGACATGAAGGCACCACTGCTCGACTTTATCACCGCCAAGATTTCGCCTCTTGGCTTAATATGTTGCTGCATCGACATGTAGTTTCAACCCCGGTCACTTGTTAGGTGCGTCACTTATAGGCTGAACTAGGGTTTATGCGCAGTTAACACTTTAGGCTGCTGACAATTGCAGGTTGACAAGGCCCCTATGAACCTGTCAATCCTTTTGTGTTCGGTGCCTCGAAGCAAAAGCCAAAGGCCTAACAGGGAATACGGTGAGGACGACCCAAAAGGGGCCGAAACCGTGACTGCCCCCGCAACTGTGAGCGGCGAGGTTTGAGATGAGTAAGCCACTGGGCAACCGGGAAGGCGATTTTCAAACCAGAGACCCGCAAGTCAGGAGACCTGCCGAACAAATGGGCGTAATCGCCTCACAAATTAATCGGTCTCACGGAGGGTGACATGACCACAACTGTATTGAACCGCCAGGTTTCAGTTTCGCAACGCATTCAAGCAGGCATCATATGTGTCTGTTTGGGCGCTGGTATTGTCTTCGCCATTGGCTTCTCGTCCATCAGCTTTGCTCACAACGCAGCCCATGACACGCGCCATTCGATTGGCTTTCCGTGTCATTAGTACTGGTATTCGTTTCTTATTGAAACAACCCTATTAACCCGTCACCCCTGCGAAAGCAGGGGTCCAGCTTTCAGCATTGAATATCGGGAAAAGCTGGATCGCTGCTTTCGCAGGGATGACGATTTAGTGTGTTAACTGAGGAATACCATGACCCCACGTCTCATTCTCACTGTCATCATGGCTGGCCTTTTTGCAGGCATCATCATGAGCGGCATTCAACACTACAAACTTGTGCCCCTCATTTCGATTGCCGAAAGTTTTGAAAAGCCAGAAACACCCTGTGTGCAAACCATGCCGGGCATGGATATGTGTGGTGAAAGCTGGATGCCAGCCGAAGGTCTCCAACGTATCGCAGCAACAACCGCCGCAACCATGCTGGTAGGAGCAGGTTATGCACTTTTGCTTGTTGGCTTCTCTTTAATCGCGGGCCTACCCATCACCAGAGAAAATGGCCTGATCTGGGGCCTCTGCGGCTTCCTCGCCATCTGCCTTGCACCCGCTGCGGGCTTGCCGCCCGAACTGCCATCAATGCCCGTTGCCGATTTACATATGCGCCAAATCTGGTGGGTGGCCACCGCCGCCTCAACGGGCTTTGCCCTATACCTAATCGCAGGCAGAACTGAATCTTGGGCAAAGCCGCTGGCAGTCTTGGCGATCGCCTTGCCCCAACTCTTCAGCCTGCCCCAACCCATGCCCCACCAAACTGACCTGCCTCCCTTGCTGGCCGCTCAATTCGTATCAGCCAGTATAGCCGCCAACGCTGTATTCTGGGCCTTGATCGGATTACTCACGGCTCACGCGCTTGCCTACAGCGAAAGAAAAACGCAATGACCACCAAAATCCCCGCCACCGTCATAACCGGTTTCTTAGGCAGTGGCAAAACCACGATGATCCGCAATCTGCTCATGAATGCTGGTGGCCGGAAGATCGCATTAATCATCAATGAGTTCGGCGACGTGGGCGTGGATGGTGAAATCCTAAAAGGCTGCGGCCAAGAATCATGCAAGGAGGATGACATCATCGAACTCGCCAATGGCTGCATCTGCTGCACTGTGGCTGATGATTTTGTGCCGACCATGAATAAGCTGCTCAACCGCGCAACACCACTTGATCATATCATCATCGAAACCTCAGGCCTTGCCCTGCCCCAACCCTTGGTGCGCGCCTTCAACTGGCCAGACATTAAATCCCGCGTCACTGTTGATGGCGTAATCACCATGGTCGACGCTAAGGCCTTGAGCGAAGGCCGCTTTGCTGACGACGAAGAAGCCATCGCCGCTCAGAAAGCCGCTGATCCAAACGTAGATCACGAAAACCCAATTCAAGAATTATTCAATGATCAACTGAACAGCGCCGATATGGTTC
>JAYTSN010000020.1:0-6925 GCA_043745625.1 Aestuariivirga sp.
AGACAACGCCGATCCAAAATGGCTGCTGCCCATGATCTGCCGCCGTGGCAAAGTCACCAAGCCTGATATCGGCTCGATCAAAATCACCGATAGCGAAACTCGTTTTGAAATCTCGAATGAAGCCGCCGAACGCTTCGCCGCCGCCATGTTGATTGCCGAGCCAGATGATCCAACAATCTCCTTGCTTGATCCATCAGCACCGGTTCCGAGATCAGATATTCCGCGCCCGAAGAAAGTTTATGAAGGCAAAAAGGAATTCGGCACCAAGAAACCTTACGAAGGCAAAAAATCATTCGGCGATAAAAAACCGTATGAAGCCAAAAAGAAATTCGAGGGCGGTGGCTCCTATGAAGACCGCCCACCCCATGCCGCTGGTGATAAACCAAAATTTGACCGTGGCCCCAAAGATGGCTTCAAAAAAGATTTCAAACCAAAATTCGGCGGTGAAGCCAAACGTGAATACAAGCCAAAGTTTGAAGGTGAACCAAAACGCGAATACAAACCCCGCGTTGAATCCGAACCAGCTCGCGAGTTCACACCGCGCGTAGAAAGCGACGCACCAAAATATCCAGTGGCCCGCCCAAAGTTCAAAAAAACCCCAGCCGCCGCCAATGTCGGCGGAGACGTGCCATTCTTCAAATCCAAGAAATCAGCTTGGAAGGGCAAGAAGTAGTAGGCCCATGTCCGAAAACTCCCCCGTCGGAAAATTGATCCTGCTTGTACTGCGCAACGGCAGCATCGGTGCCGCAGCATTGATGGCGCTCTTCATCGCCATCAACCTCTGGCAACACATCACACCCGACCATCAGCTGGTCATCGAAGGCAACGACCGCGGGTTTCTGGGGGTGATGGTGGTGCTTCTGGTTTTTGCGGTTTATCTGGTTTGGTCGACTGGGAAAGAGTTGAAGAAACCGTAGCGGGTTAGTGTGAACTTTAAGCAGCAGTCATCACCACCCTATTTCCGCGTGAGGGAATAGTTGCGAAATCCTTAAATCTCTTTTGCGGTCAGCCGAGGTTTTCTTGATTAAAGTGGTTAACCAAAAGTAAAAATAAGAATAACAATGCGGCGCGTTATTGCTTAAGCTAACTGCAATTGAGACCCAATGAATACCGATTGGGCATTGGCCCCACGATCCTAGGGAGTTGCGTGTCATGAGTAAGACCCCTCTATTTGCTCGAGCAGGTTTAGCTGTTATTATCTTAGCTACGACAACAATTAACGTCAGCCCATCTTTTGCTGACGAGGCTGCAGCATCCAGTGCGGCTGGTGGGACTGTTTCCGCAAATTCGTCCGATACAGGATCTCCGCCGTCGACAACCAGCGATGGTAGTGTCAGTTTTGGAACGGGCACTCAAGCAAGTGGAGACGACCAGGGAGGAGGCACTGCGAGTGCGAACTCACATGCAACTGCATCCGCTGGCGCTGGAAGTATTTCGCTGAGTTTGTCATCTGATGTTGAAACCAGCGTTTCCTCCACCGGTGGCGACAGGAAGGCGATCGTCGATTCTGCCTCCGGTGGATCAATCGGTTCTGCCCATATTGTCGTAGTTGCGCATGCCGATGCCACCAGCGGGCCTGACCAATTGACAGCCTCAGCAACAGCCAATGATGGCTCATATGCACTTGCCGAAAAAGGTATTGTGAATGGACTTAAAAGTTTCGTTCCCGGCGGGGTGACACAGATTTTATATAACGGATCGAGCTTTCAATCCGTCTCCTGCAATGCATCAGGCACATGCAGCTCAGCCATTGTGGCAAACGATTCCGTTTCGGCTGGCATAAGGATTTTTGCCAGCACTGGCACAATTGATGCTGGAAACGTGAACGCGATTTTGAATGCCTTCTTAAGTGTTGAGGCGAGTGCTGGCTGGTCTTACGTATCTGCAGCAGCGACTTCGAATATCAACGGCACCGGCAACAGCAACGGCCTCACTTATTCAGCCAACGTTTCAGCAAATATCGGAACTTCGGGAAACTCAAGAATTTGGCGTGTGACATCAGTTGACAACGTCAAAGGCGAAGCCGTGTCTGCGAGAGTTTGGCTGCAAGGCGAAAACATATGCGCAAGTACGAAGGTTCATTTGCGGCACAGCCAACATGGCATGACAAAGATTGTAAAGTGCAGGCATTTGAAAAAAAATAGCAGGAATCAAAGTACTGTATTAATTCAACAATCACATAAAAACTGGTTGACAAAACTGTTTAGTTCAAAAACCGCACTCAGAAATTAGTTGACAAATCGTTAAAATTTGGCATAAATGTGAAATTAAGGGGCTTTTGTATGATGGTGATCGCAAATGGCAACAGCCCAAAAGATTCGGTTAGCTTTAGCTACAGTTGGTTTATTACTCACTTATTCAGCTAACAGCAGCGACGCGGTATCTCGCGTCATTTCGGCAACAAACGGCACAATCACAATGAATTCCGGGACTTGGACTGGTTTACAACAAGCATTTGCTTGGGATAAGCAGTGCAGAGCTGTGCCTGTTTCATTTTCAGGTCGAGCGACCGCTGGCAGTTTGAGCAAGGTGGATGGTCAGTTCAGTGTCCTGAGTGGACGCTGCAGGGGGCAGAAGGTGAGTGGTTTTACTGTAGTCTACAAAGCGCCTCGCAGCTTCAAGGGAATAACTAAAGTTAGGTACACCTTAAAGGCAGCCAACAATGTAAACTTCTTCGAGTTTACGCGTCTGATGAAAATCAGATAACGCGACGGCGGTGCCCCGACGGCGGCATCGGTAATTTCAAATCGAGGGGCGAAGTAAGAAATCCCGTGCTGCAAGGCACGGGGAGGTGAAGTGTTGCCTTTTGCAACACGAATTAGTGCAACCAGGCAGAAGTAATAAAGCGACTGCCTTAACTTTAAACAGGAGTATATCATGAAAAAGACCTTAATCATTGCATCGTTTGCGTTGCTTGCCTCATATGGCGTTTCCGAAGCATCACACACATTCGCCATCGGCGGCGGCGTGGGCGGAGGATTCACGACCGTCACTACAAGCGGAGGTATTGCTGCGGCAAACTCGTGGAATCTCGCCAGTGGCAATGCCACTGCAACAACAGTGGGCGGCAATGCCTCACATGCCGATGCTTACTCCAAGAACTCCGCAAACAGCGGTACTGCTGGCAATGGAAAAGCTCTTGGTGCTGGCGGTTCGTTTGGGTTTGGTGTCGGTATTGGCGGCGGCAAAAGTTCTGGCGCAGTCGCTGGTGGCTTAGCGGGTTCAACTTCCCAATCCACCGGCAACGCAGCCTCCATTGGCCATGGTGAATCAGAAGGCTATGCCAATGCAAACAATGGCCCGAGCGGTGGAACAACCTCAGCCGGTGGCTCGGGCGGCGGAGCTACCGCGTCGGGTTCATCCGGCACTGGCAGCTCTTCATCCGTAGCTGGCGGCATTGGTGGTGGCATAGCCGCTACAAACTAAGAGTCTTTGAAAACCACTCTGGGGGTTAGTCCCCCCAGAGACATGACTGCGCTCGTAATGGGATGCGGTTGAAATTCAATTTGTGTATTTTGAAAGGAGCACTAGCATGGAAACTCATTTTTTATCTTCAGGCTTCCGCCTCGCCCGAGGGCTAAGCGGCCGGAAAAATAGCTGCAAGAGTTTGACCTCACGGGCATCTTGCCTAGTCTTGGTGATGTTTGCTGTGGGCGCAATATTGCCGGCATCTGCCCACGCCCAAGGGCTTTTTGATATTCTCTTTGGTTCCCAGAAGGGGCAGCAGAAAATCGTCGTGGCCAAACAAAATCCAACCAAGAAACTGGTACTTTCGGGCTGTGGCTCGCAGCGGCTAGGTGGGCAAGGTCAAACCGCAGGTAATTTTGGGAGTAATCGCGGCAGTTGTGCAGGTGATTTTCCGGATAGCCGCGGCTTCGACATCATCACAGCAGCTGGTGGATTTGTTAGTGGCAGTGGAGCTGGTCTCCCTGGTAGCGGTGGCGGTCTCCCTGGTGGCGGTGGCGGTCCCCCTGGTGGCGGAACCGTGACGAAGCATCATGGCACCCATATTGCCCTGTCTTCAACGATAGGAATGAACGGAACAGTTACAGTTCCAGGCGGTGGTTCGCTAACAGTTGACCGCACATTGTCAGTCAGCCGCAGTCTAGATGCGCCAGTTAGTACCGCTCCCATGTCTTCGTCTGGCTTTGGCTCGGGCATGGCCATTGGTTCTGCCAGCTCCCTTGGAGCAGGTTCGGCCAATTCCAGTAGTTTTGGCAACGGCGACAGCTTTGCTGAAATCGCAAACTCTGGCGTTAGCGCTGGATCGAGCGGTGGTTCAGGAAGTTCCCTCGGCGCAGGCTTGGGCATGGGCGGTGGTTTTGGTATGAGTGGTAGTGTCCATTGAGTTGCTCCGGCAGTCTTAATTGGTTGCTGCAACAAATGCATCAAACCAAACATTGAGGGTCAGTGCCGAAATTCGGACTGACCCTCCGCTCAAAAACCCAGGGGCTTGAATCCCACCACTGTCTCCATTACGACAGCGCCAAATCAAGGATCAGAAACCATGGGTAGTTTAGCTGAATCGGCAATGCGCGTCGCCGACAAGAAAGATTGGATCAAAGGCGCCACCGGTGATTGGGAAATCATCATTGGCTTGGAAGTGCACGCCCAAATTACCTCTCAATCCAAATTGTTCTCTGGCGCTTCCGCCGAATATGGCGGCGAGCAGAATGATCATGTGAGCTTTGTTGATGCCGCCATGCCGGGCATGCTGCCGGTGATCAATGAATTTTGTATTGAGCAAGCCGTGCGCACGGGTTTGGGCCTCAAAGCGCAAATCAATGAAGTGTCAGTTTTCGACCGCAAGAATTATTTCTATCCAGACCTGCCGCAAGGTTACCAAATCTCGCAGTTCAAACAGCCCATCGTGGGCGAGGGCGTGGTGACGATTGATCTTGATGCCGAGACATCCATCGAAGTTGGCATCGAGCGTTTGCATTTGGAACAAGACGCGGGAAAATCATTGCACGACCAACATCCGAACATGAGCTATGTTGATCTCAATCGCTCCGGCTGTGCGTTGATGGAAATCGTCTCGCGCGCCGATATGCGCTCAGCTGATGAAGCCAAAGCCTATGTCACCAAGCTGCGCCAGATCATGCGCTATCTCGGCACCTGCGACGGCAACATGGAGCAGGGCTCTATGCGCGCAGATGTGAATGTGTCGGTGCGCAAACCTGGCGCTGAATTTGGCACGCGCTGCGAAATCAAAAATGTAAATTCAATCCGCTTCATCGGCCAAGCCATTGACTATGAAGCCCGCCGCCAGATTGGCGTGTTGGAAGATGGCGGCACCATCGACCAGGAAACAAGGCTCTATGATGCCAAGAAGGGCGAAACACGTTCCATGCGCTCGAAAGAAGAAGCCCATGACTATCGCTATTTCCCCGATCCAGATTTGCTGCCGTTAAAACTTGATCCTGCCATGATCAGTTCGGTTAAGTCCAGCTTGCCCGAATTGCCGGATGACAAAAAAGCCCGCTTCATGAGCAGTTATAATCTGTCGGCCTATGATGCTGCCGTACTTGTGCAAGAGCAGCCCTCTGCCGATTTCTTTGAAACCGTGGCCAAGGGCAGAGACGGCAAGATTGCCGCCAACTGGGTGATCAATGAATTCTTTGGCCGCCTGAACAAGGAAGGCAAAACCATCGAAACATCGCCAATATCGGCCGCCCAAATTGGCGGCATTGTCGATTTGCTGTCAGCACAAACCATCTCAGGAAAAATCGCCAAAGATTTATTCGAAATCGTTTGGACCGAAGGTGGTAACCCTGCGGAAATCGTGCAGGCCAAGGGTATGATTCAAGTCACCGATATGGGCGCCATTGAAAAGGCCGTAGACGAGATCATTGCCGCAAACCCAGACAAAGTTGAAGCCGTGAAAGTTAAAGCTTCCATGCTGGGCTGGTTCGTAGGGCAGGTGATGAAAACCACCGGAGGCAAGGCCAACCCGCAGTCGGTCAATGATTTACTGCGACAAAAGCTCAATATTAACCAATAGTTGCAATAATTTATTAACCATTTCCAAAACCGAATCACTTGCGCTATACTCCGTGTGCTGACTATCAGTACACAAACGATTATAGGAGAGTGCTCCCATGACCAAGAAAGCCGCGCGGGCAAAAGTGAAGGTTATGCCATTGAAAAAGGCCGCACCAAAGGTGCAGGCGAAAAAGCCAGCTGCCAAGAAGCCCGCCGCCAAAGCATCGGCTGCACGTGGGCCAACGCCTGCTGAAAAACAACGTTTCACACTTTATGGTTTTGCCACATCTGGCCCGACCTATACTTCTGCATTGATGCTTTCACTGTGCAAGCACCCCTTTTCCTATATCCATGTGAATTTGCGCGAGGCTGCGCACAAACAACCAGATTATCTGGTAAAGAACCGCTTTGCCCAAGTTCCAGCCCTGCGTGATGGCCAGTTAATGGCCGTGCAATCTGCTGCAATTCTCATTCATCTTTCCGAAGTGCTCGGCAAGTTTGAAGGAAAAACACCTGTCGAAAAACAGCGCGTCACCGAATGGCTGTTCTGGGCATGGGACAAGCTTGCAATCCCCGTTTTCCGCCTGCGGGCTAGGGCGCGCGGCACACGTCAATTCGGCGATGAAACGCGGATCATGTATGACACCGAAGCGCGCGCGGCACTATCCGTTCTCGAACAGGAATTGACGAAGAACGAATGGATCGGCGCCAAGAAAACCTCAATTGCTGATATCGCCATATACGGCGTGTTGCGTTACGCTTCAGAAGGTGGTGTTGATGTTATGCATTATCCGCATGTGAACGCTTGGAAGAAGAGGTTTGAGGAGTTGCCAGGTTTTGCTACACCAGAGCAACTTCTGCCGATGGAGAGCAGATTAACTTAAGCAGCGTTCAGGATTTTCGGTGATTTCTAAATTATTTCCAAGCCCCGCGAACCAAA
>JAYTSN010000021.1:0-2351 GCA_043745625.1 Aestuariivirga sp.
TTGGGTCGGGCATCGGTTATGTGGACGTACACCTGTTGGCAGCAGCTCGCCTCAGTCATGCTAGACTTTGGACAAATGATAAACGGCTGCATTCTGCCGCTGCTCGACTTGGGCTTACCTGAAAGCCTTGAACCCCAACACCTTCTCTTGTAAGCCTCAAACGTAATCAAATCTAGGATCAGCCACTACTATGACTGTTAAACTTTACCGCGGGGATTTGCCTGCTGATTTTAATCCCGGCACTTCGGTTGCCATTGATACTGAGACACTGGGCCTCAAACCAGCGCGCGACAAGCTTTGTCTTGTGCAGATTTCAACAGGCGACGGCAATGCGGTTTTGGTGCAGATGGACCGGACTAAATATGATGCCCCGAATTTAAAGGCTTTGCTGGCCAATGCAAAAGTTCTCAAGATTTTTCATTTCGCGCGTTTTGATGTGGCTGTTCTCAAACAATATCTTGATGTTGATACTGCGCCATTGTTCTGCACTAAAATTGCCTCAAAGTTAGTGCGTACCTATACGGATCGGCATGGCTTGAAGGAATTGGTGCGCGAATTGCTGGGGATTGATCTGAATAAATTACAACAGAGCTCTGATTGGGGTGCGCATTCGCTGACCGATGCACAGAAGGCTTATGCCGCTGAAGACGTAGTTTATCTACATGAATTAAAGCAACGCTTAGAACAGATGTTAGAGCGCGAAGGGCGCACTGGTTTGGCTAGGTCATGTTTTGAATTTATCCCAACACGCACGGCACTTGATCTTCAGGGCTGGTCTGAAGAAGATGTCTTCGCGCATTGATCATAGCAAAGGCGGTTCGGCTGATGAGCGCGCCCGACGCGCCGTTACGCGCGCGCGCATTGCTCCCTTGCTTGGTTTGGGGGCTGGGATTATTGGGCTTGGTGTTGTTGGCGCGTTTTTAACACAATCGCTCTTCATCAATCCTGATCCGCCAAAAGTAAATACCCCTGCAACCCCACAAAAGGTTGAAAAAGTGGTGAGTGGTCAGGCTTCAAGGATCACGGGTTATGATAAGAATAAGCAGCCCTTTGAACTGGCCGCATTGAACGGCGTCCAAGATACGGCCAATCTGGATTTGGTGCATTTGCAAACTGTAACAGGCACATTCCACCGGGCCGATGGCAGGGCGATTGGCCTTGCTTCTCATGCCGCACAGTATGATTCAAATACTAAACTGCTCAGCATGCAGGGCAAAGTGACACTTAGAGAAGAAGGTCGCTATATTGCCTATATGGAAGCAGCCAGTGTGAATGTGGATGATCACAGTTTGGTTTCGCAAACGCCAGTCAAGGTTGACACAACAACCGGGACAGTGGAGGCTGACACAATGACAGTGGGGCCTTATGGTGGGCGCATTCTTTTTAAAGGGCATGTAAAGGCCGTGTTTGAAACAGAAAGCAATTTTGGAGTGAAGCAATGAAACAAAACAGTGTAATTTTCGCGGCTTTGGCTCTGATGGCAATGCCGCATTTTGCATTCGCTGCAAAGGCGACAGGCAATGTTGAGGTTGAGGCTGACCAGATGGAAATTATTGATACCGAGCGCAGAACGATTTTTACTGGCAATGTGGTTTCAACGAGACCTTCGGAAACAATCAAATCAGACCAAATGGTGGTGACTACTGTTGATGTTAAACAACCAGATGGCACGCTCAAATCGGTTACCGATAAGGTGAATGCAACGGGCCACGTGGTGATTAACACCAAGACCCAGACCATTACTGGAACAACGGCCATTTTTGATGTGCAAGCCAATACGCTTGAAGTGACGGGAGCAGTGCGTGTGGTGCAAGGCGATACAAACCTCAGGGGCAACAGGTTGGTTGTCAACCTCGATAACAACCATCTTCAGATGACTGGCGGAAAAGAGCGCGTGAAAGCTAGTTTTGTTCCAAAGTAGAAAATTTCACTCAATATTAAGACAAATGAGGCCTTAATAGGTGACGCAGAACGAAAGTAAATTTATTCGCCCTGCCCCGATGGCACCACGCGGCGTTAACCGTGGGGCAGCTTCGGGCAGAAGCGGAAAACAGGTTTCTGACGGATTGTCTGCTTCCATGTTGGCTAAAACCTATGGAAAACGGCCAGTTGTCAAAGATGTGTCACTTTCGGTTCGGCGTGGTGAGGCTGTTGGCCTACTTGGCCCAAATGGCGCTGGCAAGACGACCGTGTTCTATATGATCACTGGTTTGATTGCGGCCGATAAGGGTTCAATAAAGCTGGACGGCGAAGACATTACCCAATTGCCCATGTACCAACGGGCGCGTCTGGGGATTGGCTATCTGCCGCAGGAAAGTTCTATTTTCCGCGGCCTCACGGTGGAAGAAAAT
>JAYTSN010000022.1:0-6847 GCA_043745625.1 Aestuariivirga sp.
GGTTCGCCTCTCTTGTGAGGCGTCGGTCCCATTCGCCTCGGGGAAATAATATTCACAATGTCAAACA
This sequence comes from Aestuariivirga sp., assembly GCA_043745625.1. GTDB lineage: Bacteria > Pseudomonadota > Alphaproteobacteria > Rhizobiales > Aestuariivirgaceae > Aestuariivirga. The sequence continues at coordinate 68 of JAYTSN010000022.1, forward strand.
GCTGGCTCGTAAAAGCCGGACTGAAAACTATATAATCCTAAACTAAGAACAAAGCAAGAACTATTTTTCGTTAGGGTGGCGTTCACCATTTTTGTTCATGCTTGCATCTTCAGAGAGCCCCCTCGCGGGTGTTAACAGTTGCGTAGAGAGTACAAGCCCATGGACATTGAAACACTGGAACCTGCCCAAACCCGCTCAGAGCCGCAAATGTTTGCTTCAGCAGCGCGTAAAAGGCCAGATGGCAAGATGGATCCGGCAGGCGAGGCCGGCTGGTTTTTGCAGCGTGAGCGCGAAACTCGCGGTCTGACCCTCGACGATGCCAGCGAACTTACAGGCGTTCATCCTTATCACCTTGAAGCTATTGAACTGGGCGATTTAACCTGCATGCCGCCGCGTTTGGAGGCTTTGGAGATGATTGCGGCTTATGCCAATCTGCTCGGTTTTGATCCTCAACCACTGATCCAACATTTAGCGACATTCATGCCGCCGCCGCCAGTCGCGCGCAAAAATTTCCATCCGGCAAATCCGCCGGTTTTGTCCAGCGCCAAGATTTTGCGTTTTGGCAAAATGCCAAAAATTCCCTCGCTTAATATCAAGCTCTCAAATTTCCCAGGAGGCCCAGGCGGGATGATCGCTTCAGCCTTTGCATTGTTTATGGTCTATTCGGCAAGCAGCTGGATGATGTCTTCGCCCGCTACGCAGATTGAACCTACGCAGCAAATTGCACAAGCACCTCCAGCAGCACCTGCTGTTGATACGATGCCGACTGCATCAACGGGCACAGATGTGGCTCAGGTTACTGTTACACAAGAGCCGATTACAGGTTCGCCGCAAGTGGCCAGTGCTGAAGATGTTCCACCAATTCCTGCAAGCGAAGCACCGCTGGCATCAGACGATCCAGATGCAATGGGCGCTTTTATTCAAGAGCAAATTCCAGAACCCATTGGCTCAGCTAAAGTTAAGGCCCCCAAGCAAGTGGCAAGTGCTGATACGGCAACAGGCCGGGTTTATGGTGCTGATAACGCTGACGCCCGGGTTGTTCTCAAGGCCAAGTCTTCGGTCTGGCTTCGTATCGAAGATGCAAAGGGCAATGTGTTGATTACCCAAATGCTCAATCCCGGCGATACTTACCGGGTTCCCAACAAAGATGGCCTGATTGCGCTGTCGCGTGATGGTGGCCGTATCAGCTATTTGATTGATGGCAAGGAAATGGGCCCACTTGGCCCCTCGGGCAAAATTCTGGTTGGTGAGAATTTGGATATTGCCGCTTTGCAGGCCAAACAAAAGGGCTGAATTTGATTGCTTGATTGTTTCCTTGGCGAATGAGGGGCCTCTGAGCTAGAAGCCCTTTCATGTCTGCCATTCAAGTTCAAAAACTCGACCGCCTCATCGAACGTTTCGCTTCTGTTGAGCACGCGCTATCCAGCGGTGCCACGGGCGAAGCTTTTGTAAAACTCTCTAAAGACTATGCCGAAATTGAGCCCACAGCCAAAGGCGCCATGGCTTTGAAATCCGCTTACGGCGAGCGTGATGGTTTGGCTGAAATGCTAAGTGCTGGTGGCGAACTGGCGCAAATGGCTGAAGCTGAAAAACCTTTGCTCGATGAGCGCATCCATCAGCTTGAACAAGATATGCGCATTTTGCTGCTGCCCAAGGACTCTGCGGACGAACGCAACGTTATCCTTGAAGTGCGCGGCGGAACGGGTGGTGATGAGGCTGCTATTTTTGCAGGCGATTTGTTTCGGATGTATCAGCGTTACTCCCAGTCCAAGGGCTGGAAGGTTGAAATCATCTCGGCATCGGATGGCGAGCATGGTGGTTACAAAGAAATCATCGCCAATATTTTTGGTGCAGGCGCCTATGCGAATTTGAAATTTGAATCAGGCGTTCACCGTGTTCAACGCGTGCCTGCAACGGAAACTCAAGGCCGCATTCATACTTCGGCTGCAACAGTGGCAGTTTTGCCGGAGGCTGAAGAAGTTGATATCAAGATTGAAGATAAAGATCTGCGCATTGATGTTTTCAGATCTTCGGGCCCCGGCGGGCAATCTGTGAACACGACCGATAGTGCGGTGCGCATCACCCATCTTCCAACCGGTGTTGTGGTTTCGCAGCAAGACGAAAAATCTCAGATTAAAAATAAAGCCAAGGCCATGAAAGTTTTGCGTGCCAGGCTTTTTGAGCGTGAACGCGAGCGGATTGATTCTGAGCGCTCAGCAACGCGAAAAGGCCAAGTGGGTTCGGGTGATCGTTCAGAACGCATTCGGACATATAACTTTCCACAAGGGCGATTGACCGATCACCGCATCAATCTCACGCTTTATAAATTACCTGAAATTGTTGAAGGGCCAGCGCTTGAAGATGTGATCAGGGCTTTGATCACCGAACATCAAGCCAGCCTGTTAGCGCAAATGGATGAAGAAAGCTGAGACGATTGCAGCTCTGCTGCAAGCTGCGCGCAAAGCTTTGTTTGACGCTGATATTGAACTATCGGCACTTGATGCGCGGTTGCTTTTCCAAGCGGCCAGTGGCTTGACGCACGAAGAGCTAATTGCCGAACCGAACCTGGTGTTGGCCGATGATAAGATTTCGAAATTCAAAAATTTTATTGAGCGCCGATTGAATCATGAACCCGTGACACGGATTATGGGGATGCGTGAATTTTATGGTCGCACATTTCAAGTATCGCCTGCTGTGCTGGACCCGAGAGCAGATACTGAGACGATTATTGAACTGACGCTTCAACTGTTGGGCGCAGAACCAAAGCGCATTCTTGATCTGGGAACCGGCAGCGGGGCGATTGCGGTGACACTTTTGGCAGAACGGCTTAACTGGTCTGGCATCGCGGTTGATCTTTCGGCGGATGCGATAGAAATCGCTAAGACAAATACCAATTCAATCGGCGTTGCTCAGCGGTTAGCGTTTCACAATGCGGCTTGGTTTAATGGAATAGCTGAAAAATTCGATCTTATTGTTTCCAACCCCCCCTACATTCCGCATCTTGAGATTTTTGAACTCGTGCTTGAAGTCCAAAACTATGATCCCCATATTGGACTCGACGGTGGAAACGATGGTCTCGAAGCTTACCGGGCCATTGCCTCTGGCGCTGCGGATCATTTGAATGCAAAAGGCTTGGTCATATTGGAGATTGGGGCAGGGCAAAGTGCCGATGTGACTGAAATCTTTGTCGGCCATGGATTTGAACTCACTGACCAAAAATACGACCTTGGCGGTCATTTGCGGGCCTTGGCTTTTAAACTGGCTCATTTGTAATTATCCACGTCAAAAAAAAGCTTAGGTATTTGGCAAAAGCTCAGCTAAAAGCTGTTTGCAATTCCCGGTGCCTTTTGCGAAGAATCGCGCACAATGTGGATTTGAAGCTTATTGCTCAAATCAGACATGTCGTTGATAGCGCAGGTGGTGACTTACGGTTCCATAGTGGAAATTCGTTTGCTTGGCAGGGAAGTTTTTCAATCAAGGTGTTTTAACTGTTACGGCTTTTTTGGCTTTCGTTTTTAAAAATCAGCGACAAAGTGCGAGTTCAACTCTCGCGCCAGCGCTTTTCCATGAGGATGGATATTTCACGTGAATAATAATTTTATGCGCCCCGGCCAACACAAAAATAATAATAACCGCAACCGCAATCGCAATAATAATAACAACAACAATCGGCGCAACACGGGTGGCGGCGGAAGCCCAAACAATAAAGTGTTTGATTCAAATGGCCCAGACATAAAGCTGCGTGGCACGACACAGACGATTGCAGAAAAATACATGCAAATGGGCCGCGATGCGCAGAGCTCGGGTGATAGCGTGGCAGCGGAAAGCTATTATCAGCACGCCGAGCACTATTACCGCTTGTGGGCGGCTAGCCAGCCTGTTGGTCAATCTTTGGTTATGCCGCGTAAGATGGGCGAAGAAGAATATGACGAGGACGGCGAAGAAAATGGCGGCAGCGAAGATGAAAGCGCTGAAAACGGTAATCCGGAAACGCCGACTGGCGTGGAGGGAGCTGAACCATTTGATGCCTCTGCAAGCGATCCGAATTTCAGCCAGCCTTTAGCTGATGGCCAACAGCGCAATAACCGCAACAACAACCGCGATAATAACAATCGCAACAATAATAATCGCAACCGTTGGCAAAACCGCCGCAATGATCGCTATGACAGTAATGGCAATCCGGATGGAACAGGGACTGCTGCGCCAGTTGAGGGTTCTGCACCTGTAGCTGAAACGGCTTTAGCACCTGTAGTTGCTGTCCAAGAAGAACATTCAGGCCAATGGGAGGCGCCTTCTTTCCTGCAGCGCCCAACACCTGTGGTGACTAATGATCCAGCTGTTGAAACGATGCCAGAAGCGGAAGCTCCAGCCGCACGTCGCGTTCGTGCGCCACGCAAGCCACGGGTTGAAGCTGGTGTGGCAGCGGCACCTGAACCAGTGCAAAGCGACGAATAGAACATTTCATTGATGCTTCTCCTCTTGCGAAGAGAAGCGCTCCATCCCACATTCTGCTGTGAAATGGGTTCCTGATCTTATGCCAGTTGGGTTTGGTTGGGATATGCCTGAAGGAGCAATTTATGGAATTTGAGAAATATACCGAGCGTTCGCGCGGGTTTATTCAATCGGCGCAGTCATTGGCGCTTCGCGAAGGGCATCAACGGTTTTCACCTGAGCACGTTTTGAAAGTTCTTCTGGACGATGAAGAAGGGCTGGCGGCTGGCTTGATCAATGCGGCAGGTGGAGACTCGCGTGCGGCATTGCGCACAGTTGAAGCCGTTTTGGCCAAGATACCTAAAGTTTCAGGTGGCGGAGCGGGCCAAGTTTATTTGTCCCCCGAAATGGCGCGGGTTTTTGAATCAGCGCAAAAGATTGCTGAGAAGGCTGGCGATTCATATGTTTCGGCGGAGCGTTTGTTGCAGGCACTTGCCGTTGAAACTTCGGAAGCGCAGAAAGCATTGAAAGCAGCTGGTGTTACAGCGCAGGGTTTGAACACGGCGATTAATGCCATCCGCAAAGGCCGCACGGCTGATTCAGCTTCGGCAGAGCAGGGCTATGATGCTCTGAAAAAATATGCCCGTGATCTGACTGAAGCTGCGCGTGAGGGCAAACTCGACCCAGTTATTGGCCGCGATGAAGAAATTCGTCGGACCATCCAGGTTCTCTCACGGCGCACCAAGAACAATCCAGTTTTGATTGGTGAACCAGGTGTGGGCAAAACTGCCATCGCTGAAGGCTTAGCCTTGCGCATCATTAAGGGCGATGTGCCTGAATCTCTTAAAGATAAGAAACTCCTCGCCCTTGATATGGGCTCGCTGATTGCAGGCGCAAAATTCCGTGGTGAGTTTGAAGAGCGATTGAAGGCTGTTCTATCAGAAGTCACGGCTGCGGCTGGCGGCATCATTTTGTTCATTGATGAAATGCACACGCTTGTTGGAGCTGGCAAAGCAGATGGTGCGATGGATGCTTCCAATTTGTTGAAGCCGGCCCTGGCGCGCGGTGAGCTGCATTGTGTGGGTGCAACCACATTGAATGAATACCGCAAATATGTTGAGAAAGATGCTGCCCTCGCGCGGCGCTTTCAACCGATCTTTGTAAATGAGCCATCGGTTGAAGATACGATTTCAATTCTGCGCGGTATTAAAGAAAAATATGAATTGCATCACGGTGTGCGGATCACGGATTCTGCCATCGTTGCTGCGGCACAACTTTCCAACCGTTATATTTCAGATCGCTTCTTGCCAGATAAAGCCATCGATTTGATGGATGAGGCTGGTTCACGCTTGCGCATGCAAGTTGATTCCAAACCTGAAGAATTAGACGAACTTGATCGCCGCATCATGCAGCTGCAGATCGAACGTGTGGCTTTGAAGAAGGAAACGGATACTGCGTCTAAAGATCGTTTGGGCAAATTGGAAAAAGAATTGACGGAGACGGAAGAGAAATCTGCTGTCATGACCCGCAACTGGCAGGCCGAGAAAGAAAAGATCGCTTCGGCTTCGAAAGTGAAAGAAGAGCTGGAAGCAGCGCGGCGTGATTTGGAATTGGCGCAGCGTAAGGGCGATTTCGCCAAGGCTGGCGAGTTGGCCTATGCCACCATTCCGGGTTTAGAGAAAAAGCTTGCTGCTGCCGAAGAGCAGGGCGGATCGAAGATGCTCGAACAAGCAGTGACCGAATCTCATATCGCGCAAGTGGTTTCGCGCTGGACCGGCATTCCGATTGACAAAATGTTGGCAGGCGAGCGCGACCGTTTGCTGCAAATGGAGCAAGAGCTGGGCAAACGGGTTGTGGGGCAGGCCGAAGCTGTTGAAGCTGTGGCCACGGCTGTGCGCCGTGCGCGTGCAGGCTTGCAAGACCCCAACCGTCCGATTGGCTCATTCATGTTTTTAGGCCCAACAGGTGTAGGCAAGACCGAGCTGACCAAGGCGTTAGCGGCCTATCTGTTTGATGACGAGCACGCGATGGTGCGGGTTGATATGTCTGAATATATGGAGAAGCATTCTGTATCGCGACTAATCGGTGCACCTCCCGGCTATGTTGGTTATGATGAGGGCGGGGCTTTAACGGAAGCTGTGCGGCGCAGGCCTTATCAGGTTGTGCTCTTTGATGAAGTTGAAAAAGCGCATCCGGATGTGTTCAATGTTTTGCTGCAAGTTCTTGATGATGGCCGATTGACGGATGGTCAGGGGCGCACCGTGGATTTTAAAAACACATTGATCATCATGACATCGAATTTGGGTTCGGAATATCTTGTGGCGCTCGGTGAAGACCAAGATGTGGAAG
>JAYTSN010000023.1:0-6846 GCA_043745625.1 Aestuariivirga sp.
GCCCTTCCGGTGGACCAAATCAGCCGACGATATCCTCTCCTCCATCGAACCTTTCTGCATCAGAAACACGCAAGAACGAACTTCTGGTTCAGGACACTAAATTACGACGGGCCTGCGGAAGCAAGGCGCGTCCGGCATGTGTCAGCGTGGGCCGATAAGCCGAGCGGTCAAACAGATCCGTCCCGGTCTGAAGTTCATGGTTTTACACGGTATAAGTGAAAGCCGATTGCGCCCGCTTCAGCTTTCGTGCGGCGGCAGAAAAGCTGCCTGCTTCAGCCGCTGCCACGAATACGGCCATCTGGTCTAGCGTCAACCCATCCATTCTGGCGCTCTCAACACTATCGAATATTTCGATGAAGATGTGCAAAACCCACCCTTGATGTTTGTCTACTGAAATCACCACACAGATTCTGGCATCCTAAGTAATAACTTCAGACGGGATAAAAAGATTGCTTACAGGCTTTGTTGAACTATTTCCGCGTCGAAGTTTAGCAATTGATAATCGAGTGGCAGTGAGGGATGTCCTGACGTCATATTGAGGCAGCATGTACGCATCGTCATAGTCAGTCTTCTCCTTCGGTAATGGACAAACCGTTCAGGTGTTCGGGCGTAAACACTTTAGAAAAGCCGCAATCACGGGCCTTTCTGCATCTCTTTCGCGAAAGGCGATGTTGTGGAGTGATTTGAAACTGTAAGTGCGTGGTTTGATGGCTCGCATCTCGTTATCTTGTATCCAGCGTGCGGCAATGTGGTCTGGCAGGAAGCCTATAAAATGGCCTGACAAGATCAGCATCAACTGAGCTTCCATATGAATTATGGTTGCACCCGCGCGCGGATGGCCAACACGGAAAAGATCATCAAATTGGCGGTAACCTCGAACAGAAAGCCGCGTTGCGTCGATGACAGATTGCGTGATTGTATTGTCGGGCCGATTGAAGAGGGGGTGGTCTTTGCCACAATAGAGGTAGTGGGGCTCTTGATAATAAGGCCTGTAGACAACGCCTGCCGATTTCTGGGTCAATGGCCCAATGACAATATCACGATCACCATTGGCCAAACGCTGTTCAAGTTCGGATGGAGTTCCCTGAAAAAGATCGATGAAAATATCAAAATCGGGTTTCATCAAGCGGGCAATTATTTTTTGCATCCCAAGTTGGGCGCTGGTGAAAACACCTTCCGATACGCCGATCTTTAATCTCCCGGTTAGACCACCGCTGCTTGAGACAATGCGGGATTGAAAATCGTCGATGTCCAGAAAAAGTTTGCGCGCGGCGTCATAAGCGGCTTGTCCAAGGTCTGTCAGCCTGAATTTGTTGCGTCCACGAAGGCAAAGCCTACCCCCCATGCGCGTTTCAAGTTCTGACAAATGGGTGCTCAATGTTGATTGTGAAAGATTGAGTGTAATCTGTGCATCAGCAAAACCACCTGCATCTGCCAAAACCACAAATACCCGTAGGAGGCGAAGATCTATATTATCAAGACGCCGCATCATCCACCCCTTTAACGATCAACTTACATTGACATTCTTCAAAACAATAATCCAAAAATAGTGATAGAACTAGATATAAAACCTTCGTAGTCTCTTATCCAAAATAAACAGGTGAGGAAATAATGAAAAAACTTTGTGCCAGCTCAGCTCTTCTTGCGATTGCCGTTTCAGCAAGCGCAGCTAACTCCGCCGAAACAATTCACATGCTGGCGCCAACATGGTTGGGCTTTGCGCCCGTTCATGTGGCCAATGATTTGGGTTGCTTCAAAGAAGAAGGCCTTGAGGTTGATTACAAGTTTGAAGATGATCGTTCTAACGTCATGGCGGCTTATGCGCGGGGCGATATTGATGTCGATATGCGCACTGTTGGTGAACACCAGGGCCGGCCACGTGATGCAAGTACCCCTGGTGTTATCATCGGCACGATTGATGAGTCCGTTGGTGGTGATGGTGTTATTTCCGACGGCACAATTAATTCAGTGGCCGATTTAAAAGGCAAGACTGTTGCTGCAGAGCCAAACATTCCAGCGCGTTTGTTGTTGCAGCTTGAACTCAAAAAAGCTGGCCTTACTATGACAGATATCAACATCAAGGAAATCGCCACCGCCGATACAGGCGCGGTTTTTGCCGACACGTCAATTGCGGCTATTGCAACTTACGAACCCTCAATGTCTCAAGCGCTTAAGGTTTCAACCCGCGCGGGTGCTAAAGTCTTGCTTTCTTCCAAAAATAAAGAATATCGTGGAATTATCATTGACGTCATCACCGCACGTCAGGAAGATTTGGCCGCTAAGCCCGCGAAATATGCGAGTTTTCTCAAATGCATTTATAAAGCGGTTGATTATAGCAAGGTCGAGCCTGCAAAATATGCAGCGCTTGCGGCTCCGCATTTCAACCTGAAGCCAGAAGAAGTCACTGAAACCTTGACCAGTAGCTTGGCTTACACACCCCTTGATGATGCCAAGGCCTATCTGGGCAAAGCGGGCGAACGCGGCAAGCTTCATGATATTTTTGACACTGTTATGGGTCTCAATCTTGAAAATGGCGCGGCTGAAAACAAGCTCGACTCGAACCAACAGATTAATAATGCAGTCATCAACACTATAACGCCGTAACCACAGCGAAATATAAAATGAGTGAACTTCTCAAGTTTCGGGGCAAGACTTCGGGAAAAACCGATATCTTCCTCGGAACTATCGCCGCACTTTGTCTTTTGTTGGTCTGGGAGCTTGTTGCAGATGTGGGGCTGATTGCTCCTCAATTTCTGCCTGCACCTAGCAAAGTATTGACCACGTTATGGTCGATGATCCTCAATCAAAATCTGCTGTGGCATGCATGGGTCTCTAACGCCCGTGTATTGTCGGCATTCCTAATTGCAGCAATTATGGCTATCCCAATTGGTATTTTGATGAGCAGCTACCGCATCATTGGCGCGTCGCTCGAACCGACAATCGATTTCATTCGCTACTTGCCAGTTCCAGCCCTGGTCCCAATTTCCATCATTTGGTTCGGGGTCGGCGAAACGACAAAAATATTTCTGTTGTGGCTGGGCACGTTTTTCCAATTGGTGCTGCTTGTCGCTGATGACATGCGACGCGTGCCTCAAGAATATGTTGAAGTGGCATTCACGCTGGGTGCCAAGCCCCGCAATATTTTGACTGATGTGGGCCTGCGCGCCATGGGCCCCACCTTGCTTGATAGTCTTCGCATTACGCTCGGATGGTGTTGGACTTATCTGGTACTTGCCGAAATTGTGGCCGCAGATTCAGGCTTGGGCTTTGTAATTTGGTCTGCTCGGCGATACGTGAAAACGCCGGAAGTTCTGGCGGGCGTGGTAGTGATTGGATTGATCGGTCTTATCACGGATCAACTGTTACGCATGTTGCATCGTCGCATGTTTAAGTATCTGTGAGAAGTGTGATGAGCGGCGATTATCTCACCTTCGAAAAAGTTACAAAATCCTTTGATCCGGTTCCAGTCGTCTCGCAAACTACGCTGGGAATTTCGCAAAATTCTTTGGTGGTGTTTCTGGGGCCTTCAGGCTGCGGCAAAACTACATTGATGCGCATGGCTAGCGGTCTTGATCTGCCAAGCACCGGAACGATCCGCTTGAAGGGAGAAGCGATTTCGGGGCCAGATCGCCGCCGCGGCATGGTGTTTCAGTCTTACTCCTCATTTCCTTGGTTGACTGTTGAGGGCAATATCAATTTTGGTATGCGTTACCGCAATGATCTCAATGCCAAACAGCGCGCTGACCGCGTGCAACATTATCTACGCTTGATCCGACTGGAGGATTTCGCCAAGTCATTTCCGAATAAGATTTCCGGAGGGATGCGCCAGCGCGTAGCAATTGCCCGAAGCTTGGCCGCAGGTTCTGATGTACTCTTGATGGACGAACCCTTTGGCGCCTTGGATGCTTTGACGCGTGAACGACTGCAGGTGGAGCTTCGTCAAATCCAAGCTCAGGAAGCGAAGACGATCATCTTTGTGACCCATGACGTGGAGGAAGCGGTGTTTCTCGCTGATCGCATCATCGTGTTTTCAGCTCGCCCGGCGCGGGTGTTGCAAGACATCGATGTCACGCGTGTTCTTGGACCAGAACGCAATTTGGCCACGCGCGAAACGCAGGAATTTTTTAAACTCAAAAATGATGTGCTGCATATAATCAGACACGAAACGAGCGAGCATGATTGATTCACTGCGCGGAAAATCCGTGGTCATCACAGGGGCCAGCCGTGGCATTGGGCTTGGCATTGCTCAAGCATTCGCCAATGCTGGCGCACAACTGCATCTAATTGCCGATGATGAGATGATCCACACACGCGCCCAAGAGCTTGGAGCATCATCAGCAATCGCGGATATTGCAGACAAGGCCCAGGTGGCCAGCGCTCTCAGCACAGTTCCCAAAATTGATGTGCTGATCAACAATGCTGGCCTTGAGCTGATGACACCGATCGACAATGACAGTGACGACGTTTCAAACGCATTTCGCCGCATCATTGAAATCAACGTGATCGGCACATCGCTTGTCACCTCATGTGCCTTATCAAAATTGCAATCAGGTGGCTCGATCATCAACACCGCATCCATCTGGAGCCGCGTGGCTGAGGCACGGTTTGGGGCTTATGTTGCGTCCAAACACGCCATCATTGGTCTCACAAAAACTTGGGCCAAAGAGCTTGGACCCCGTGGTATCCGCGTTAACGCGGTGTGTCCGGGCTGGGTGCGTACGGAAGCATCCATGCGTTCTCTGGGCCGCATGGCCAAGGAAGAAAATGTGGAAGAGGATATTTTGTTGGACCGTATCGTGGGCGTGCAAGCGCTGCCGGGCCTGATGGAACCAGCCGATATAGCCGGAACCTATCTGTTTCTTGCATCTGATTTGGCAGCCAATATTACGGGCCAATCTTTGGGTATTGATCGAGGAGAAGTGCCATGGTGAAACCCCTTCAAGGCAAACGAGCTTTGGTAACTGGTGCAGCAAGCGGCATTGGCCGCGCGTCAGCACTGGCTTTGCAAGATGCAGGTGCTGAGGTAATAGGCCTTGACCGCCTAGCGTCCGACAAAGAATTTCCGATCTTGGCCTGTGATCTCACTTCCGAAAGTGACATCATAGAAGCCGTAAAGCGGGGTGCCACAACACTCGGGGGCTATGACATCCTGCTGAACAATGCGGGCATTCTGCAAGAATTGCCCATAAGCGAAATCACCTCGGCGCATATCGACACCATGTTTGCCATCAATGTGCGCGCGTACATTCTGGTGGCGCGCGAAGTGCTGCCGCATCTGCCGGTGGGTGGCCGCATTATTAATATTGCTTCGGAGCTTGCTTATCTGGGACGACAAGGTGCTTCAGTCTACTGTGCTACAAAGGCTGCAATTTTAGGCCTCACACGCTCTTGGTCACGCGAGTTATCTCCGCGCATTTTGGTCAACGCCGTGGCCCCCGGGCCAACGGACACGCCGCTACTTGCCTTTGACTCAATGACAGATGTGCAGAAGGCGCTAGAAAACACCAATCCCATGGGGCGCATCGGCAGGCCTGAAGAAGTAGCCGCTGCTGTGGTTTTTCTGGCTGGCCCTACGGCCACATTTTTTACCGGACAATGTCTCGGCGCCAATGGCGGCGCTGCGATGACTTGAGGATTTTGAATATGAAAAACAGTGTTCTTTATGCCGATCATACTTGGCCTGAAGCCGAAGCCAAGATCGCTTCAGGTGCGCCTATCATTCTGCCTCTCGGTTCAACCGAGCAACATGGGCGGCACATGTCGCTCAATGTTGATGTGGTTTTGCCAACCACAATTGCGGAGCGTGTTGCTAAGCGCGTTGGCGGTTTGGTCTTGCCCAGTATCCCTTATGGCAATCGGTCACAACCGAGAACCGGTGGTGGCGATATTTTCCCGGGTACGATCAATCTTTCTGGCCATACTTTTGCGCTCGTTGTGAAAGATGTGATTTGTGATCTTTACCGCCAAAAGGTGCGCCACATCGTAACGATCAATGGCCATTATGAAAACATTAGCGCAACCATTGAAGGCATTGATCTGGCCTTGGATGCCATTGGCCGCGACAACGTCAAGGACCTGATCATCTTACGCATTGATCATTGGGAAACCGTACGAAAGGAAACGCTCACTCGTGTCTTCCCCGATGGTTATCCCGGCATCGAACTTGAACATGCTTCGGTTCTTGAAACATCCATGATGCTGGCGTTACGGCCAGAGCTCGTTGATTTGAGCAAAGCACTGCATGACGGGCCTGCCGTTTTCTTGCCTTATGACCGCTATCCTAAATCACCAAGCGAAGTGCCGGCTTCTGGTGTGTTGTCGCTCACCGAAGGGTCAACGGCTGAGAAGGGTGAATGGCTGTTGGCGGATGCTGAAAGCGGTATTGTTGAAATCATCAAACACGAATTTGCCTTGGGAATTTATGGTCAGCAAATTTCATCAACCCGTTGATGCCGCCAAAGTGCCGCGCTTTGCGGGTCATTCAACGTTTATGCGCCTGCCTGCGGTGGCCACTGCTGATGGATTGGATGTTGCTTTGGTTGGCATTCCTTGGGATGGAGACACCACTAATCGCGCAGGTGCCAGTCAGGGTCCACGCGAAGTGCGCAATCTTTCAAGCCTTATGAGGCGCGCCCATCATGTCTCAGGCATTGCGCCCTTCAATTTGGCTAGAGCATCGGGCGATCATTTGAATCCATAGCCGGCTGCTTTAGAATAGTTTGAACATTCTTCAGAAGTAAAGAGTTTACAGATATTGCCGATGGCTTTCCACAGGTCGTCGATTGTCCGGGCTTTTATTTTCCTGAGATGGGCTTTGAGCTTGGAGAAGGCCATCTCGATGGGATT
>JAYTSN010000024.1:0-2327 GCA_043745625.1 Aestuariivirga sp.
TGTGAAACTGCGATGGTCACATCGCCTTCCATCAAATCATTTTCGGTAAGAAAAGTTATCTCCACATGTTGCCCTGTTTCAGTTTTGCTCACCAGCAACGCGCGGAACTTTTCCATCAGAATTTCACAGCCTCTCCAAATGCTTTATCCACAATCTCGCCTTGCCACATGGCAGGGCGGCCGCGCACATAAGTGCCCACCACCCAGCCTTGAACTTTAACGCCATCATAAGGCGTCCATGCGCAGCGGCTTTGGGTCCACTTATTTTCAATTGTCTCAGTGCGCTTCATATCCACAATCGTAAAATCCGCATCATAGCCTTCGGCAATGCGCCCCTTATTCTTGATGTTGAAAATTCGCTGTGGCCCATGTGATGTGAGGTCAACCAATCGCTCCAGCGAAAGCTTGCCCGCGTTAACGTGGTTGAGCATCATCGGAACCAAAGTCTGCACCCCCGTCATGCCCGATGGTGAGGAGGGATAAGGCTTGGCCTTTTCTTCCAGTGTATGTGGCGCATGGTCAGACCCCAACACATCGACCAAACCGGAATTGATTGCAGCCCACAATGCCTCGCGGTGATGCTTGTCCCGCACCGGTGGGTTCATTTGCAGCTTGGTGCCAAGCCGCGCATAATCATCCGACGATAAAGTGAGATGATGCGGCGTCACTTCTACCGTTGCCAAATCCCGAGCCGCCGCCAGCAAAGGCAGCTCCTCAGCTGTTGAAATATGCAGCACGTGAATGCGCTTGTTATATTTCCGCGCAATGCGAATGAGGCGCTCTGTACACAGCCGCGCCGCCTCAACATCGCGCCACACCGGATGGCTTGCAGCATCCCCTGCCACTTGATATTTCACCCGTTCACGAAGCCGAAATTCGTCTTCGCTGTGAAATGCTGCGCGGCGCGAAAGTTTGGAAATGATCGATTCTAGTCCGCTATCATCTTCCACCAACAAATCACCCGTCGATGAGCCGATGAAAACCTTAATACCAGCAGAGCCCGGCAATTGTTCCAACGCGGAAATCTCCTCCACATTCTCGCGCGTGCCACCCACGTAAAAAGCAAAATCGCAAAACATGCGGTGTTGGGCGCGAGACACTTTATCAGCCAATGCAGCTGCCGTGGTCGTGGTTGGATTGGTATTTGGCATTTCAAAAACCGCCGTCACCCCACCCATTACGGCAGCGCGGCTTCCCGTCTCCAAATCTTCCTTATGCGTGGGGCCGGGCTCGCGAAAATGCACTTGGCTGTCGATCACACCCGGCATGATATGCAAGTTCCGGCAATCGACCACCTCAGCGCCGACAAATCCAGATCCAATCCCCACAATGCGCCCTTGAGATACGGCAATATCGCGCACCCCCATGCCATCTTGATTGATGACAGTGCCGCCTTTGAGAATAAGATCAACCTTCATTTAGCACAAATTCTCCCTGTCACCGTCATTCCCGCGAAAGCGGGAATGACGTATTACTTTTAGTGTGATTGATTTTCATTTGTTGATGTTAGATGCTAAACTAGCTTCATGACCAGAAATTTTTTTCCAACTCAATTGCGCATCGATCGCGCCGTGATTGCCATCAGCGGCGAGAGCGCATTGGCATTTCTGCATAACCTGCTCACTTGCGATGTCGCCACCTTGGCGCAGGGCCAAGCAGCTTATGGCGCACTGCTTAGCCCGCAGGGGAAGATATTGCATGATGTGTTTGTCTTCAACGCAGGCGATCAAATGCTGCTGGATTGTGCGTTGGAACAGCGTAATGCGTTGCTGCAAAAACTCATGATGTATAAACTCCGAGCCAAACTTGCAATCATCGCACGTGACGATCTTGAAGTGGCCGTGGGCGATGAAGGTTATGTCGATCCTCGCAATGCAGGGATGAGCCACCGCTTCTTCGCCGCAAAAGGTGCGTTCAAAGCGGGCGAGGGTTATGACGCCGCGCGTATAACCCTAGGACTCGCCGACAGTATTCAAGAAATTGGCAGCAACACCTTATTTCCCCATGAAGCAAACCTCGATCAGTTCGGCGGGGTGAATTTCACGAAGGGCTGCTACGTTGGCCAAGAAGTCGTCTCTCGCATGCAACACAGGGGCACGGCCCGCAGCCGGATTTTGCCTGTTAAAGGGCAGGGGCTTACGAAAGGTGCACCAATCACCAGTGCTGATAAAACCATCGGCGAAATTCTTTCAACCACAAGCTCCAGCGCGCTGGCCTTGATCCGCCTCGACCGCCTCGCGGATGCTACAGCACCACTCCTGTCAGATGCTGTCATGCTCAAAGTGCAAAAGCCCGATTGGATCAAATACAACGTCACCATTCCAGAGG
>JAYTSN010000025.1:0-6825 GCA_043745625.1 Aestuariivirga sp.
CCAGACTATACCGCCTTTGAAGGCGATGCCGTCGACGGCGGCTTCATGCTGGGCCGACCGAGAAAAGGCAGCACGCTGGTGATCCTCTATTCTGAAAAGCTAGAGGATACAAAAATGAAAATCCAAAAAGCCGGCGGCAAAATCGTAAAAGACATCTTCAGTTTTCCGGGTGGGAGAAGGTTTCATTTTGCTGATCTTGATGGCAATGAGCTGGCAGTTTGGGCGAAGTGAAGGTGGTGCGCGTCATTCACCCACACTAGCTCCGCCTGCGACGGCAAGGCTATCGCATTTGGCAAGCCCCCTCAGTCCTTCGGACAGCTCCCCCAACGAGTTGGTGGAGCGCGACATTAAAATTCGCGCAACATAAAAATTATTTCGCCCTCCTCCCAGCTTGCTGGGGGAGGTGCCCGAAGGGCGGAGGGGGCAACGTGAGCAAAAGCGTTAGCACTGCCTTCGTAGCGATGACGGCTTATGGTACGAATTTAATATGGCGCCTACCAAGAATTCACTGGACTTGATCTTATCGAGTAGGGAACAATCCAAGCGAATTCCGAAGTGTCGCTTTAAGCTCCGCGGCAAAATCTTCTACTGCTTTAGTACCACCCCACGTCACTGTTGTGCAATGACTCGTATCAAAATGTGTTTTCGAAATTTCAAATTTTCCATGTTCACACAGATATAAAACTGGTTTTCCCAATCCTTCTGCGTAACCTGCTTCCCAGTAGGCGCCAAGATTGTCGTGAGTGAGGTCAGCGATAACAAATGCGCAATCTCGAATTTTCTCACGCATGATGTTGTCAATTACTCCTGTACGCGCGGAGTCCCGCATATCTAAAAGGTCAAAACCTAATTCTTTAGTTGATGGCTTGAGAACTTCCTTCAAAAGTTTATCGAGTTCCGGTATGCCAAACTTCAAAGCCATGAATCCATAGTTGCTTGAAATCTTACCATTGTGTTCCTGCTCATAGGACTCCCAGCCAGTTAGAGTTAGTGAAACGTCTAGGAAGTTTCCAGGAGTATTCATCGCTTCACTGGGAATGCCAGTCACAAGTCCAAGTTCATAGAGTTCTTTGACAATAGAAAATGCAAATCTCGGATTTGGTGAGCCTATCTGGACAAAGAAATTGTGGGGAAGTGTATTCCAAGCATCGCCTGTTCTATTTACCGCATCGCCGATTTTCCGAATTGCATTCACCGCTTGTTGCGCAGGAGTCGGATAGTTAGGTTGTGTAACCACTTGCTCTACCCAATCCGAGTTCAACGTAGGTATAATTGCACTTGTTGGTTCGCTAAATATACGATGGGCGGTAAGTGCGCGGATACGATCAGAAATTCCGTTGTGCGCATTATTCAAAAAATCATTAATAGCATTGCTGCTAGCTTTGTATCGACCGCAAATCGTGCATTCGATCTGCGCGCCATCCATAGATGAGGGAAGTTGCTTGAAGGTGCCAGACCATTTACCTTGGCAAACTGGACAAGCATTCAACTGCATGGGGACGCTCCGGAATTTTAGGACTAGCTTATCGTATTATAATCTATTCAGGCACTAATTCCAAAGTAATTGCTGATCTGGTGTTGGCAAAGCCTCAAACGCTCAAGCCGCCGTCGCTGTGATCTTCAAATCCAGCGCCTTCATCACTTTCAAAATCGTGGCGAACTCTGGGTTGCCTTCGGCGCTCAGCGCTTTGTCGAGGCTTTCGCGCGAGAGGCCCGTTTTGCGTGCCACCTCAGTCATGCCTTTGGCGCGGGCCACTGTGCCGAGTGCGGAAGAAATGAATTGACGTCTGCATGGCTCACCCTTCCCCCGTCGGGGGAAGGTGGCGCACTTGCGCCGGATGAGGGCTGCGGCTCTTAGGCCGCAGTAAAACGAGTCACGGCTTTTCCAATCGAATAAGAATACCGTCAAGGACGCCTGTTAAATTTTCAAAGACATCGGCGTTATAGCAGCGGAAGACTCGGTAACCGCAGTGTTCCAAATATTCGGTGCGCTTCGCATCATAAATAATTTCGTGCGGATCGCCGTGCGTTGCACCGTCAACTTCGATAATCAGTTTTTTGTCGAAGCATAGAAAATCTGCGATGTAAGGGCCAATCGGTGTTTGCCGTGCGAACTTATGGCTGTTGAGACTGCTGTTACGGAGATAACCCCAGAGTTTCCTCTCGGCTTCGGTCTGATTTCGGCGGAGCGATCTGGCACGTTTCAAAGTTTTGCTTGGGGTGAACTTCATGGTTTGAAGTCTGTACTTGTGGTGCTTGCTGCGCAAGCCCTCATCCGTCACTTCGTGACACCCTTCCCCCGACGGGGGAAGGGTGAGTTACATTTGCGGTGTTGATATACCCTTAATCGCCGCCGCCGCTTTCACCGTGTTGTGCAGCAAACACGCAATCGTCATTGGGCCCACGCCACCGGGCACTGGCGTGATGCTGCCTGCCACTTTCTCGCACGATGCAAAATCGCAATCGCCCACCAGTTTGTTTTTACCATCGCGCTCAATGCGGTTGATGCCCACGTCGATGACGCACGCACCAGGTTTTATCCAATCACCTTTGACCATTTCAGGGCGGCCCACGGCGGCGATGACAAGATCGGCGCCGCGCACGATGGCGGCCAAATCTTTTGAGCGTGAATGGGCAATCGTCACCGTGCAATTTTCTGCCAGCAGCAATTGCGCCACAGGCTTGCCCACGATGTTAGAGCGGCCAATGACCACGGCGTTGAGACCAGAGAGATCGCCCAGTGTGTCCTTGGCCAGCATCACGCAGCCGGTGGGCGTGCAGGCAACCAGCGCGTCTTGGCCTGTTGAAAGCTTACCCACATTCACCACATGAAATCCGTCCACATCTTTTGCGGGGTCGATGGTGTTCAGAACTTTTGCGCTGTCGATATGTTTGGGCACCGGCATCTGCACTAATATTCCGTGTACGGACGGATCATCATTCAGCTGTCGCACCATGGCCAGAAGATCAGCCTCTGAGGTGTCGGCGGGCATTTTATGTTCCCAAGAGTTCATGCCCACTTCGACAGTTTGCTTGGCTTTGTTGGCCACGTAAACTTTCGATGCCGGGTCTTCACCCACCAGCACAACGGCAAGGCCGGGGATGAGGTTGTGATCTTTTTTCAAAGAGGCCACAGCGATGGCAATGCGCTTGCGCAAACCTTCCGCATAAAGTTTTCCGTCGATGAGTTTAGCCATTTTGAAGTTTTCCTTTTTTTACTCAACCTTCTCCCCTCGCAGGAGAAGGTAGACGGCGCGGAGCGACGGACGGATGAGGGGTGATAGAAACCGGGAGCTTCAGAATTAGCAGTTGGACTCGGGGCCCCCTCTTCCGTCATGCTTCGCATGCCAGCTTCTCCCGCGAGGGGAGAAGGTTGGTTCTATGTGTGACGATTAAAACAATCCCTCAATCTGCCCTTTTGCATCCAGTCCAATCACTTCGGCAGATGGCACCTTTGGCAGGCCGGGCATGGTCATTACTTCACCGCAGATGACGACGATAAACTCCGCACCTGCGGACAAGCGCACTTCGCGGATGGGCAGTGTGTGGTTGATGGGTGCGCCCTTCATGTTGGGATCAGTGGTGAAGGAATATTGCGTCTTGGCCATACAGATCGGGAACTTGCCGTAACCTGCCGCTTCATAACCTTTCAGCTGATCACGCACGGATTTATCGGCGATCACTTCATTGGCACGGTAGATTTCCTTGGCAATTGTGCTGATCTTATCAAACAGCGGCATGTCTTCACCATAGATCGGCTTGAACTGTGCTGAATCTTTGTCGGCCAACATGGCCACATGGTGTGAAAGCTCTTCAATGCCGGCACCGCCCTTGGCCCAATGCATGCACTTGAACGCTTCAACACCGTGGGACTTGCAATATTCTTTTACAGCATCAATTTCAGCATCAGTATCGGTGATAAAATGGTTAACGGCCACAGCAATCGGCACGCCAAACTTTTTCACGTTTTCAATGTGGCGGCCTAAATTGGCAAGGCCCTTCTTGAGCACATCAACATTGGCAACCTTCAGATCTTCCTTGGCCGCACCGCCATGCATTTTAAGCGCACGCACAGTGGCCACAATCACCGTGGCAGCTGGGTTAAGGCCTGCTTTGCGGCACTTAATGTCGAAGAATTTTTCGGCGCCCAAATCCGCTCCGAAGCCTGCTTCCGTCACGACATAGTCAGCCAGTTTCAATGCTGTTTGGGTTGCCATAACGGAGTTGCAGCCATGCGCGATATTGGCAAACGGGCCGCCATGCACGAAGGCTGGATTATTCTCTAATGTTTGCACAAGGTTTGGCATCAAAGCGTCCTTGAGCAAAACAGTCATCGCACCTGGTGCTTTGATGTCCTTGGCAAGAACAGGCGTTTTATCTTTCTTATAAGCCACCACAATGTTGCCAATGCGGCGCTCAAGATCGGCAATCGAAGTTGAAAGGCAAAGGATGGCCATGATTTCGGAAGCCACCGTAATATCAAAACCAGCCTCGCGTGGATAGCCATTGGCCACACCGCCAAGCGAGCATACAATGTCGCGAAGTGCCCGGTCATTCATATCCATCACACGACGCCACGCCACGCGGCGCGTATCAATGCCAAGTTCATTGCCCCAATAGATGTGATTGTCGATCATCGCCGACAAAAGATTATGGGCAGATGTGATGGCGTGAAAGTCGCCCGTGAAATGCAGATTGATATCTTCCATCGGAACGATCTGCGCATAACCGCCGCCAGCTGCACCACCCTTCATGCCAAAACATGGGCCGAGCGATGGCTCCCGAAGCGCCACCATGGCTTTCTTGCCAATGCGGTTGAGGCCGTCACCCAAACCCACAGTCGTGGTCGTCTTGCCTTCGCCGGCAGGCGTTGGGTTTATGGCGGTCACGAGGATGAGCTTGCCATTTTTCTTGGATTTCAGCGTGTCGATATAATCCAAATGCACTTTTGCTTTGGTATGACCGTATGGAACGAGGTCTTTTTCTGGAATACCGAGATTCTTGCCGATTTCCATAATCGGCTTCATCTTGGCTTCGCGTGCGATTTCAATGTCGCTTCCAACGGTCATATTATTTTTCCTCGTGTGATATTATTGTTCATATAGGGAAACTACACAAACCAGCCGGAAAGTCCAGCTGGGCAATGCAGTTTGATGAATTCGTGATGCAGATGTAACTCAACATGCCTCTTGCTATAAACGCAAATTCGCCACAGCTAGAACTGTGAGCGACATGGCATATTCGGTCATTTTGTTTAAAGTGCAAGGCACCCTCCACCGGGCACCAAGCTAAAGTTAAGCGACCTTCGGTTCTAACCGTAAAGCCTCATGCGCACGGCGGAACGAGATCAGCTGTTTCTTGCGTTCGTCCCACACTGACAAGTTGATGCAGCGCAAGCTTTCCCAGAAGGTGAGGCGCGTGGCCACTTCATCAAGCTCTGGAAAATCCTTCAGCACTTGCGGCAATTTATAAAACGGAATGCGACTGGCAAGGTGATGCAAATGGTGAATGCCAATGTTGCCCGTCAGCCACATTAAAGGCTTTGGCAGATCATAATATGATGAACCTTCAAGTGCTGCCTGATGGGCATTCCAAGCGGCGCTAGGCTCCCAATGCGTGGGGTCAAATTGATGCTGAACATAAAACAACCAAACGCCAATGGCACCAGCCAAAATAACAATCGGCATATGGACCATTAAAACCGCTTTCCAGCCAACAAAAGCGCAGAGGCACGCAACGAATGCGGCAATGCCAATATTTGTCAGAAGCACGCTAACCCATGAGGCCGTGCCTTGGCGGAACGCTCCGGGGGGCAGACGTTGTTGAAAAATGAACAGATAAATCGGGCCAACCACAAACATAACGAATGGATTGCGGTAAAGGCGGTAACCAAAACGACCCATCACTCCGGCATCGCGGTATTCAGAAAACGTCATCGTCTTGATGTCGCCAACACCGCGCTTGTCAAGATTGCCTGAACCTGCATGGTGCATGGCGTGGGCATGACGCCAATAATCGTAAGGTGTCAGTGTCAAAACGCCAAGCAAGCGACCAACCAAGTCATTAACGCGTTTCGACGGGAACAATGCCAAGTGACCGCAATCATGCTGCAGCATGAAAAGGCGCACCAAAAAACCACCTGCCAGTAAGGCCGATAACATCTGGGCCCAAATATTGATAAACGACAGCTGGTAAGTCAAATACCAAAGGGCCGCGAAAAGCATAAGGGTGAGGCAGACTTCAAAAATAGCACGGCCATTTTTTGTTGCACGGTATGGCGCAAGTTTTTGCGCCCAGTTCACTGAATTCACGGTCAAAAGTTTGCCCACCAGTCGAAAAACACGCTCAAAGCAAACCCAGATCACCTAAAGATTCGCCACGCGCGCGGCTGACATAGCACGAGTAATTAGCCAGTGGTGTAACTCTTTTTACAAAATTGGCTAAAAGGCTTGTAATTTAATGTGAACTGGATTATGTGAGTTCAATCGAGTTTCGGCCAATCGGCGCGTGGCACTTCACTTTTATTACTAAAAGCGCGAAAGGCCCTAGACCCTTATCCTTAATTCGGTTGGTTTGGTTCGCAATTTTGCGGGCTGAGTTATTTTTTTGAACTGTTACAAGGATAAGTTAAGTTATGCAAAAAGGCACCGTAAAGTGGTTTAACGCGCAAAAGGGCTTCGGCTTCATTCAGCCAGATGCCGGCGGACCAGACGTATTCGTCCACATCAGCGCTGTTGAACGTGCGGGTCTCCGTGGTCTCAACGAAGGCCAGAAGATTGGTTATGAAATCGTCGCTGACAAGCGCACCGGCAAATCATCAGCTGA
>JAYTSN010000026.1:0-6822 GCA_043745625.1 Aestuariivirga sp.
ATCAACCGCACGAACAGGCCAGACAAGCTCCACCCGAAATTGGCGATCAGGACATAGAAAACACCTACCCCAAATCCTTGTCTGCCAGTCCCCATATGAGCTCCGATTCGCTTTCCACTTTATATAAAGCAAAAATTGCCGCAAGCTGAGTTACTTCATAAAATCAACCTTTAGTAGAATTTAACCGAATTAGTTTCGTAACCTCAGATTTTCCGGATCAAATGGGCTTTCGATAATAACCGTCGTTTTGAAAATCTTACCCAATATCTTAATTTCGAGTTCAGTGCCAACTGCTGCAAATTCTGGTTTCACCATTGCAAGCGCCAAAGACTTATTGCAACGCCAACCAAAACCACCATTGGTGGCGCGGCCGATGAGTTTGCCATTAGAATAAATCGGCTCAGAACCGCGCGCATCGGAGTGAGCATCTGTCACGCCATGAACTTCCATGGTCACGAAATTCCAGTTGAGACCTTTTTCTTTGCCCGCCACCAAAGCATCACGGCCAATGAATGGGCCTTTGCTTGGATGCACGAAACGATCAAGACCTGATTCATATGCTGAATATTCAATTGAGAGTTCGCGCGGAATCAGACGATATGATTTTTCGATTGAAAGTGAGGACATAGCCTTAATGCCATAAGGCTTGATGCCAAATTCTTGGCCTGCTTCCATCAGTTGATCAAACAGTGCCACCTGCTGTTCAACGGGAACATGGAACTCATAACCAAGTTCGCCCACAAAATTCACGCGCAGCACATGCGCTGTAGCAGTGCCGACAGCGAACTCTTTTCCTGATAGCCACGGGAAGGCTTCATTGCTGAGATTGGCATCGGTCAGTTTCGCCAATACCTTTTGCGATTTTGGACCTGCAAGAACGATCACACCTAATCGTGCGGTAATGGAGTTAAGGCGCACCGAACCATCGGTTGGTGCCAGCTTGCGGAGATAGTCTTGGTCATGGCGCTCATAGGCACCAGCTGAAACCAAATAGAAACGACCAGGGGCCCATTCATAAACCGTAAACTCAGCGCGCACACCGCCGCGAGGCGAAAGCAAATGGCACAGGGCAATGCGGCCTTGTTTCTTTGGAATTTTATTAGCGAGAATGGATTCAAGCCATTCTCTTGCTTTAGGGCCGGATACTTCCATCTTGGCAAAAGCCGACATATCTTGAATGCCGACATTGTTCATCACGTTCAAACATTCTTCACCGACAAACTTGAACGAGTTTGAACGACGAAACGACCATTTCTCAACTACGCGGCCATCATCAGTTGCAGGCGCATGATTATGATTGGTGAGTGTATCATCGGAAGTGAGTTCTTCTTTAGAGAGCGCATAACCCTTGGGCGCAAACCAGCCTGGCCGCTCCCAGCCATAAACTGACCCAAACACCGCGCCCAAATCTTTCATGCGGTCATAAATTGCGGTGCGCTTTAAAGGCCGCGCGGCGGAGCGTTCTTCTTCCGGATAATGCGGGGTAAAGACGTTTGCATAAGCTTCTTCGTTCTTCGTTTTCAAATAACCCTTCGTGGCATAAGGCCCAAAGCGCCGTGGATCGACACCCATCATGTCGACGGTAGGTTCGCCGTCAACAATCCATTCCGCGAGTTGCCAACCAGCCCCGCCCGCAGCTGTCACACCAAATGAATGGCCTTCATTAAGCCAGAAATTTTTCTTGTCCCAAGCAGGGCCGATGATCGGTGAACCATCAGGAGTGTAAGCAATTGCACCATTGTAAACTTTCTTAATGCCGACTTCGCCAAAGGCTGGCACGCGTGTAATCGCAGTCTCGATGTAGGGGCCCAAGCGGTCCAAATCTTCTTGGAACAATTCATATTCACTTTGGTCTGATGGGCCATCAGCGTAACAAACGGGTGCTCCCTTCTCATATGGCCCAAGCAGAAGCCCGCCATTTTCTTCGCGCATGTACCAGCTTGAATCGGCCTCGCGCAGAACGCCCATTTCAGGAAGGCCTTGTGCTTGGCGTTCTTTAATCAACGGATGTGGCTCAGTGACGATGTATTGATGTTCAACCGGAATAACTGGAATATCGAGGCCAACCATAGCCCCTGTCTTGCGTGCGAAATTTCCAGAGCATGAAACGATATGTTCACAGGTAATGTCGCCTAAATCAGTCTTCACCAGCCATTCGCCCGATGGCAGTTGTTCAATTGCGGTCACTGCTGTGTTGCGATAAATTTCAGCGCCTTTCGCGCGGGCACCCTTGGCCAGAGCTTGGGTCAGATCAGCGGGCTGAATATAACCATCATCAGGATGTTGGATTGCACCCAAGATCCCGTCGATATTGCAGAGAGGCCAAATTTCTTTGAGTTGTTCTGGCGTCAACATATTCACTTTGATACCAATTGTTTCGGCAATACCGGCATAATACATAAACTCATCCCAGCGATCCTTGGTGCGGGCAAGGCGAATATTCGAAACTTTTTTGAAGCCCACATTCTGGCCCGTTTCGGCTTCCAACTCGCCATAAAGCTTCACCGAATATTTATGAATTTGCCCCACCGAATAAGACATATTGAACAGCGGCAGCAAACCAGCAGCATGCCAGGTGGAGCCGGATGTCAATTCCTTGCGCTCGACCAAAACCACGTCCGACCAGCCCTTCTTGGCCAAATGATAAAGTGTTGAAACACCCACCACACCACCACCGATGACAACGACTTTTGCTTTGGATTTCATAGGAACGCCCTTCTGGCTCAGAATTCAGGTTGAATATACAATAGTGAGCAAAATTCAACAGAGGTGAGAATTGAGCGACAGCGGCTTGGCTGATTACGACACAGCCAGTTTTGTATGCGCAATTATGAATTGCGCTAAATTGGACACATCATCACGGTTAAACACCGGGATAGTGGAATTCTCAATTTCGCCAGTCGCAGCGATCGCTACAATCGTTGGATCATCTCCAGCCAGGACTGGATGATTGAGCCCGAGATTACGGACTTCAATTTTGTCGTGGGTATCACGTTTATAACCTTCAACGATCACCAGATCACACGGCGAGAGTTTCGCTAGAATTTCATTCAGCGTCGGTGGCTCTGCTCCGCGAAGTTCGTTCATGATGGCAAAACGGTTTTGCGACACCACCGCCACTTCGGTAGCACCGGCTTTGCGGTGGCGGAAACTGTCACGCCCTTCTTGGTCAATATCAAAATCATGATGGGCATGTTTTACGGTTGAGATCTTGTAACCCTGCTCAGTAAGATGGCGCACCAGTTTTTCAACCAAAGTGGTTTTGCCAGAATTTTTAAATCCACAAACACCGATGACTTTTTGCATTCAACGAACTCGTGGTAAAATCTTTAAGGCCGCAATCATATCAACTGGCGTGTTGATGTTCATGAAGGGATCGTAATCATCGGCGCGCCAATTTATTTTGGCGGCATCGATTTTGAATACCCAATCTTGCACACGATTTGATTTGTGTATTTCCTTTTCCAAACTGGTCAAAAGCTTCACGGGCCAGAAACCCGTGAGGAAATGATCTTGGCCTTTGGAATTGGCAAAAGCTGGTTTTGTGCCTGCAAGTTTGCGAATGAGATCATGTGGAAGAAAAGGCGAGTCTGAAGGAACCGTGACCACGGCATCGTAGCCTTCTTCATCGGCGTAACTCAGTGCTGCGTGAATGCCTGCCAGGGGCGTATCGATTTCGGTTTCGATATCAGGAATAATGTCGAACTCTAAAAAATGAAATCGTTTGGGATCGCCATTGGCGTTGATTACAATATCTTCAACCTGCGGCATGAGACGGTCAACGACATGCACAATCAAAGTTTTGCGCCCAAGCTTTGCGAATGCCTTTTCAGCACCCATGCGTTTGGATTTTCCACCAGCAATGATGACGCCGAGAATATTCATGAATATTTGTAAATCCGTTGTGGTGGAATGAAAAGTAAAATTGCATCACCGACTTTTACTTCCCCTTCGCACTCAACCCAAACTGTAAGTCCGCGTTTATGCGCTGCGGCTTTAACAAATTTTGGGCCTTGCTCCGGATAGGTTTTTGAAATTTCGTCATTGACCTGACGACACGGCATATTTTCCATATCGACAACCACTGTGACACCTGACGAAAATTGCAGACGGGTTGACGGTGGCAGCAACGTTAAATCGGGAATACCCGAAGCGACCAAATTTGCACCGAGCCAGGACGCATTAATATTGGCTAGTCCCATGGCCTTTGCGACGTCAGCCATTTCTTCAACCGAGATCATGGTAAGTTGGCGGACATTGCGGATGACTGTGTTGCGCTTATAGGTGAGTAAAGTACGGCTATCAGAAAGGCGCGTAAGTCCGGTATGGCAATCGCCTTCAGGGCCGGAGAGTTTGAGAGACAGGCTTTGGCGTTGTTGTTTATCAAAACCATCATCGCGGCTTTCGCGTGAGAGAAGCTGTTCGACTTTTCCGCTGAATGATAATTTGGTTTGCAGAGGCATGGCACTTTTCCGAATTGAATTTCCACTCTATAGCAGCCAGATGAATATTGACCACCCGGAAACTGCGTTGGATTTATCAGGCCTGCTTTGCCCCTTGCCGGTTTTGAAGGCACGCAAGGCGCTATTGGCTTTGCCCCCTGGTGCCGAACTGATTATTCTGGCGACCGACCCTATGGCTGCCATCGACATGCCGCATTTTTGCAATGAGCAAGGCCACCAGCTTTTGGAGCAGTCCAAAACGGGTGAGACTTTGCGATTCAGGATAAAAAGAAAATGACTTATGATTTCGGCGCGTTCAACAATTGGGGCTCATTGAAAAAGGTTGCAGTTCGCAAACCCATTGATGCTTTTGTGTCTGATGCCAAGATCGATGCCGAATGGAAAGACTTGAATTTTCATTCACGCCCCGATTTGAAAAATGCTCTGCATGAATTTGACGCCGTGGAAAAAATCCTTAAAGGCACTGGTGCTGAAGTGATTGCGTTAGGTGCGGCTGAAGGTTTAACACTTGATAGTCTCTACACCCATGATGCTTTGATCGTGACGCCCAAGGGTCTCGTGCGCCCGCGCATGGGCAAACCGCAGCGACGCAATGAAGCCGCGATTAACGGCGCTCAATTGGAGAAACTTGGTTTTCCGATTGCGGGAGAGATTTCAGGCGAAGGTAAAATTGAGGGCGGTGATCTGGTCTGGATTGACCAAAACACACTGCTCGCGGGCATCGGTTACCGCACCAATCTCGAGGGTGTGCGGCAATTGCAGGCCATCTGTGGGCCTGATGTGAATGTGATGTGGTTTGACATGCCCCACTATAAGGGCCGCTCGGATGTGTTCCATCTGATGAGTTGCTTGAGCCCGCTCGATCACGATCTGGCCGTGGTTTATCTGCCGCTGATGGCTGGGCGCTTGATTGAGTTTCTGGATCGCCAAGGCATTAAATTTGTTGAGGTTCCGGAATCAGAGTTTGGCAGCATGGGCTGCAACGTTCTGGCCATGGGCCCACGCCATGCCATGATGGTGGCAGGCAACCCGATTACCGAGGCGCGGATGAAGGCCGCGGGTGTTCGGGTGGATGTGATTGAAGGCATGGATATCTGCCGCAAAGGCGAAGGCGGCCCGACCTGTATGACCAGGCCTTTGGTCAGAGGATAGAATTATTTTTAGCTAATCAGGAATAAAGCTTGACACCGTACGGTGGATGGGCTATATATGGTCATACTCCACAATTGAACCCGAACTTCCAACAAGTCTTGCAAGGTGACTGAAGACGACGTTGGGGGATTGGGTGGAATTGACAAATAGCAGCACATAGCATACATTGTCTGACAAAAGCTGACAGGAGAATGACTTATGGCCAGTGATAGAATTACCATCCGTGTCCAACCTGAATTAAAACAATGGTTTGAGCAGCGGGCCAAACGCAAAGATCGTTCTTTGGGTTATGTTGTTGTTCAGTCCATGGAACAAACCAAACGTTCCACCGAAGCCCGCGACCAAATGATCAGGGATGCAATGGCTGAGGCGGATAAGGGCGTGTTTGTTTCACAGGAAGCCGTTCATAAATGGATGGATTCTTGGGATTCTGAAAACGAGCTTCCCTTGCCTGAGCCTGATGTTTTTCTGAAACGCGCCTAAGCGATGAAGGTCATCTACCTAACCCAAGCCTTGCGCGATATGAATTGGGTGCGGAAGTATTACAATGAAGTCTTTCCAGCTGGCCGAAGCAACGCAAGATCACAGATAAGGAAAACCGAAACGCTGATTTCGGAAAACCCTTTGGTTGGTTATCAGTCAGAAACAGTAAACGGCGCGCGCGAGTTTCATATCTCACGAACGCCGTTTTCGTTTTTATATAGGGTTACGAAAGAAAATGTTGAGATTATGCGGGTGGTTGATGGTCGCTCGAATTGGGATCAACAAGTTTTGGAAGATGAAAAATGACGTCTTCTCCCGCACGCGGGAGAAGAAAGGGGCCCGTCGAACGAAGTGAGATGGGATAGATGAGGGAGGCGTAGGGTTCAGGTTTTCTTTCTTTAAATCAGACTGAGATTCACTGCCCCTCACCTATCCCATCCTGCTTCGCCGGATGGGCCCCTTTCCTCTCCCGCTAAAGCGGTAGAGGACAATTAAAACAGCTCCTTCACCTTTGTCGTAAATCCAACGGTCACGCAGCCGTCTTCGTGTTCGATCAGCGGGCGGCGGATGAGGCTGGTGTGTTCCATGGCGAGTTTTACGGCTTTGGCTTCGGTGAGGCCTTCGGTCTCGGAGGCTGGTAATCCGCGCCAGGTGTAGCCGGCACGGTTGATCATTTTCTCCCAGCCACCGACGGCTTTAGACCATTTGGTGACTTGTTCTTTGG
>JAYTSN010000027.1:0-18135 GCA_043745625.1 Aestuariivirga sp.
AGATCATATTTAAAGCGCAGCGTTTCAATTTTGCCACCATTGAGAAGAGCCACGGCATTGTGCAACTTATCTCCCTCACGCCATGGCAATCCAATTAAAATGGCGGGGCCTTGCGCAAATTCGGTCGCTAATTCTTCACATGCTGATCTGCAAGCGGCCACAAACGACTGCCGCAACACCAAATCTTCTGGTGGATAACCGGAAATATAAAGCTCGGGAAAAAGCACAATATCAACTTCTTTAAGTTTGGCAATTTCGCGCCGCGCTTTTGCCAAGTTAATAGCAACGCCGCCCACCGTTGGGTTAAGCTGTGCCAGTGCAATAATAAGTTTGTCAGTCATGATGGCGCTTCATAACGCGAGTTTGCGCAGAGGGGAAGGTGCCTCAACACATAGGTCTTTGGGTATCAGTAAGACTTAGCTTTTGACTTTAAGCCTTCGAGCAGCAGATCGATAAATCGGTCAATCTCCGCGCCCAACGTTTCGGATGCCAAACTTACAAACCGATTGTCCAGGCTGAGCGATACAATGCCGTGCGCGGCAGCAAACATCGTCCGCGTACGGATCATTAATTCCTGCTCGCTCAATTCGGGTTGCAATTGGGCCAAGGGTTTAGCGATGTGCAAAAGTAGCTTGGCTTGATTGGACATAATTCAGTCGGGCAGGTGGCGACCACCGGCCAACCGAAGTTCAAACAATGCGCGCCAAAGCTTTTCATTGGCGCGGGCAAATGCCAAATAACGCTGGCCCAAATATCTCAACCTTTGACCGGCATCACCAGCACCTGTGGTTGCGGCTTCGACATCAGCATCAAGAGCGGCCAAGGTTTGCGCGTTAACCTCTAATATCAAACCATCCAAATCTTCGAACACATTATATAGGGCACCTAAAGCGCAACCTGCATCTTCGGTCACATCGCGGGCCATGGATGTTTTTTACCCAAGCCACTTTCGGCCTTGCTGCAGTCATGATGGTCGGTGGTATCTACTCTCTCGAAGCTAGTTTTTCAGCCAAAGGCTTCGATGCGTTGGCGGCCATCATGTTGGTGCACACGTCAATCACACTAACAAAAATGCTGCGCGATAATGAAGAAGCATCAAAGATGATCAGCAAGATTGAAGACGCTCGTACCGAGAAAATGCTGATGGCAATCAACCGCGGTTAAGCCAATATTTACAACAACAACCCTCCGGCCATACAGTCCGGAAGTATTTGTTTTTGAAAGCGCAACTCACTCCTTGCAAATCCGGCTTGGAAACGCCAAATTCATGCTCAAACGTAATTCAAGGTGAGGCAAGTCCTATGGATCTGAACAATCAACGCGAAAGTAGCAACGTCGACGACCAGCGCGGCAATAGTGGGGGTTTTGGTCCTGGCGGCTCTGGCGGCTTTGGTGGTTTAGGCGGCGGAAGCTCTATGGGCGGCGGCATTGGCATGTTGTTGCCATTGCTATTTCGCACCATTGGCATGCGCGGCCTTATTCTTCTTGCGCTGGCTTATTT
Source organism: Aestuariivirga sp. (assembly GCA_043745625.1). Lineage (GTDB taxonomy): Bacteria > Pseudomonadota > Alphaproteobacteria > Rhizobiales > Aestuariivirgaceae > Aestuariivirga. The sequence continues at coordinate 1,502 of JAYTSN010000027.1, forward strand.
TGCATTGAAGTTTTTCGTCGGCATCGATCTGATCAATATGGTGAATGGCGGCGGTGGCGGCATTTCTTTGCCTGGCAACACAACCCAGGTTCAACTTCCCGGTAATACTAAGGTTGGCCAATCGACAAACAATAACAATTTAGACGGTGGCTCGGGTGCCGGCCAAGATGTGACGACAACGGATTCCGGCAAAGTTTTCGTATCAAAAGTTTTAGCCTCCACAGAAGATGTTTGGAGCAAGATATTTAACGATATGGGCCAACAATATGAAAAGCCCCGTTTGGTTTTGTTCACAGGCTATACGCAATCTGGTTGCGGAACGGCGCAATCTGCAATGGGCCCATTTTATTGCCCAGCCGACCATAAGGTATATATTGATCTTGCTTTCTATCAAGATATGAAAACCAAATTAGGCGCACCCGGGGATTTTGCCCAAGCTTATGTTGTGGCACATGAAGTGGGCCACCATGTGCAAAATCTGTTGGGCATCGCCAACCAAGTGCAACAAGCACGCAGCCAAGGTTCCGAAGCCGAGAGCAACGCTTTGTCAGTGCGCATGGAGCTGCAAGCCGATTGTTTTGCTGGCATCTGGTCGACCGAAGCTGATGCTCAAAAACACATTCTGCAGCAAGGCGATATCGACGAAGCATTGAACGCTGCCAGCCAGATTGGTGATGATCATTTGCAAAAGCAATCGCGTGGCTATGCCGTGCCAGATAGCTTTACCCATGGCTCTTCAGCACAGCGTGTAAAATGGTTCAAAACAGGTGTTACGGCAACAAGTTTGAAAGATTGCGACACGTTTAGCGCAACTACGCTTTGATCGAAACGAAGTCACATTTTTTTGAGTTGCAAATTAAACGAGTGGCAAATGCTGCCCGCTGAGACATATTTAACAATTTCTTCAATGCATTGTTAGCGCTGCCTGCCAATTTATATCATTGAGTAAAGCCAATTTTACGCATTCCTAAAGTCCATCCCGCAAACCACAGAAATCTAGGGATGGATTGTTTATGTCGAGAAAATTTGCAGATAGTGAAGTCTTTCAACGTCTACTGAAGAGCGCCGATGCGCTGGTGTTTTTTGGCGGCGGTTTAGTCACAACGCTTTTAAGTGTTGAACGCGTTGATGCCGCAACGTCGAGCGCTGCTGGCTTTTTTACATTGTTCTTAAGCTTCGTCTGCCTGTTTTTGCTCCGGAGCTTTGGCCTTTATGAGTTTAGAAATCTGGCAAGCGCTCTATTCGCCACCGCAAAATCTTGGATTACTACTGCCGCAGTAGGCATCGTATTATATCAGTATTCATCATGGATCGACCTTGGCTTAACCAATGGTTGGATTAAAATATGGTTCGGTCTGACTGCTCTCTATTTTATTTTAAGCCGCAGTTTCATCCAGATTTGGATTAGACCAATTGTAAAACATGGCCATGAACGCCAGCGCATTGCCATTGTTGGGGGCGGCAAAGCAGCCGAAGAAGCTATCTCCACGCTCGAACATTCACAAAAGCTCGACATTGAAATTGTCGGATTGTTTGATGATCGGTTCGACAATCGTAGTCCTGAATCTGTGCGTAAACACAAGAAGATTGGTAAGATAGATGATCTGGCCGATTATGCCAGAAGCAATCGCGTCGATCTGATCATCGTGGCTATTCCGCTTTCAGCCGAGCAACGTTTGTTGCAAATCTTGAAACGCCTCTGGCAGTTGCCTGTCGATATTCGGGTAAGCGGCCAAGCTGCAGCACTTAAACTTTCACCCCGCGCTTATACCTATCTGGGTGATCTGCCATTGCTCTCTTTGTTTGATCGCCCGCTTAATAGTTGGGATCAGTTTATGAAGGACACGCTTGACCGTGTGATCGCGTTAGTGGCTATGGTGGTGCTATCACCTGTGATGTTGATTGTTGCATTGGCCGTACGCATGGAAAGCAAAGGCCCGGTTATTTTCCGCCAGAATAGATTTGGTTTCAACAATGAGCTGGTGCAGGTTTTTAAATTCCGCTCAATGTATACCGATATGAGCGACGCCTCAGCGAGCAAACTTGTAACTAAAGGTGATCCGCGCGTAACTAAGGTTGGTCGCATCATCCGCAAAACTTCGCTCGACGAATTGCCGCAATTAATAAATGTCCTGCAAGGTCAGCTCTCGCTGGTTGGCCCTCGTCCACACGCAACCCAAGCCAAAGCCGCCGGAACACTTTACGATGAAGTTATCGATGGTTATTTTGCGCGCCATAAGGTGAAACCAGGCATTACAGGTTGGGCACAAATTAACGGCTGGCGCGGCGAAACTGATACCTATGAAAAATTAGAGCAACGGGTGAAACACGATCTCGATTATATTGATCGTTGGTCGCTGGGACTTGATCTTTATATATTAGTCAAAACACCAATGGCATTGTTAAAGAGCGAAAACGCGTACTGAGTGCGCTGCACCATTTATTGTAACTCAGAGATTGTACTTTCTTGAATTGCTGTTAACATTCCGCCACTGCCGCGGGGGCAGTTAGAATCAATTGTAGTATTTGGGAGGCACTAAACTATGGAAGCACTTTTACCGATCATTTTGCAACTTGTTGGTGGCGCTGTAGGCGGTAACGTCGGCGGCGCAGTAATGAAAGATTCAAGCCTAGGCGGCTTGGGCAACACAATCGCAGGCGCACTGGGCGGCGTTGGCGGTGGTTCGATTTTGGGCGCTTTGATTCCAGCACTTGCTACAAGCGCTGCAGGTGGTGGCATCAACATTGGCAACATCGCTGGCGCAGGCGTTGGCGGCATCGTCCTACAAATCATTGTTGGCTTGATCAAAGGCCAAATGAACAAAGCTGCATAATTTTAAAAACTGTTAAACGAAAGGCGTCCTACGGGGTGCCTTTTTTTATGTCTGGTCTTCTAAGCTCTCACGATCAGCCGCAAACACACGGGCTATCTCTGCGCGAGACTGGCGAGCCAAATCCTGCAATGCTTTTTGATCATCGCGCACCGCCACCGATCGACGTAAGAACTCTTCATCAAGCTGAGTAAACTTCGTTACAATCGATGCCGCCGCCGCTTTACTTCTGCCCAGCGTTACCAAAGCGTCCTTTGCCAAATCCATCGAAGAACCAAACATTTCACGATAAACATATCCAACACCAAGCTTCAAAAGTTCAACGGCATGCGCGCGGTCATAAGCGCGGACAAACAATTTTAGGTCAGGAAACTCTGTTCGTGCAATGTTTACAAGTTCGGTTATTTTCTCGCGGTCGTCAATCGCAATCACCATGATCTTTGCTTGTCTGGCACCTGCTGCTTCCAAGAGATCAGTTCGCAAAGCATCACCATAAAACATTTTGAAACCAAATTTTCGAAACGCGTCAACTTGGCTTGAGTCATGATCAAGCAATGTAGTCTTCAAGCCTTGTGCCGTGAGCGCCCGCCCAACAGTCATACCAAAACGGCCATGCCCCGCTATAATAGCATCCACGCCATCATGGGTGATGATATCCGCCTCGCGCTCTTCGTCATTTTGCTCGAGCCAAGGTTGAAACACTTTATCGTCCAGCATTAAAAGAAGTGGCGAGGTTGCCATAGAAAGGGCAATCACCGCCGTTAAAAGCCCCGCATATTGCGCCGAAAGTAGACCGAGGCCCAGCGTTACGCAACCAACACAAAGCCAAACTCGCTGCCTTGCGTGGGAGCAATTGCAAATCGCGATGCATCAACGCGTTGCATACCAAAGCTTTTCGCGAGCATAAATTGGGCGAGCAGTTTGAACGCTAAAAACGCCAGCAATCCAAAAATCACAAGATATGGTGTTTTGGCAATCAGATTAAATTCGACACCCGCCCCAACTGCGATAAAGAAAATCGCTAACAATAGGCCCTTAAACGGCTGCAAATCCATATCAAGCTCGTGGCGATATTCGCTGTCTGCCAACACAACGCCAGCCAGAAATGTTCCAAGGGTCGCTGACAATCCGACCATTTCCATAATCAAAGTGATAGCCACAACCAAATGCAAAGCGGTGGCTACAAAAATTTCGCGAGCACCAGTGCTTGCCACCGCACGAAACAATGGACGCGTAAGATACCGACCGCCAACTGCAACTGTTGCCACAGCAATGATAATGCTAATAGCTTTCACCCATGTTGGTAAATGCGCAACAAGCGAAGAAGTGGCAACGCCTTCATTTGCAGGTGCCAAAGCCTGCAATGGAAACAGCGCCAAAATTGGAATAACAGAAATATCCTGAAACAATAAAACTGAAAAGTTAGATTGACCAACAAGCGTTTTCTATACCCCACGCTCTTCCAAGCTTTGCAAAATAATAGCTGTCGATGACATAAACAATATAATGCCGATAACCAAACTTTCGCGCCAATCCCGCGCAATCAGCAATGCAGCAGCACCCAGCACTGCAGAAACACCGAACACCTGCAATGTGCCTAGCCCAAATATATGTCTCCGCAATTCCCAAAGTTTTGCTGGTTCTAATTCTAGACCAATCAAAAACAGCATCACAATCACGCCAAACTCTGCAAAATGTTTAACGGTCTCTCCGTGGTCGCCGACAAGATTGAGAGCCGAAGGGCCGATAATCGCGCCCGTAATCAAAAATCCTAAAATTGAACCAAGCTTCAGCCATTTTGCGATGGTTGCGGAAATAACTGTCGCCGCAAGATAAACCAGCCCACTGATCAAAAATTATTCAAGTGTCATAAGTAATTTGCCCCTGAAACAAACAATTTGAAACCATTGCACCTTTTCGATTAAACGGCGATTATAACGAACTGAAGGCTGGGCCGGGAAAAAGCTATCTATGCATGAGATTTTGGAAAAGCTTGATGAACGGCGCAGGCAAGCTCACCTCGGCGGCGGCCAAATTCGTATTGACACGCAACATGCCAAGGGCAAACTGACGGCGCGGGAGCGGATTGAGGTTCTGCTCGATGAAGGTTCATTCGAAGAATATGATGTGTATGTAACGCATCGCTCCACTGAGTTTGGCATGGAGAAGCAGAAGATAGCTGGCGACGGCGTAGTGACGGGTTGGGGCACCATCAATGGCCGGATCACTTACGTGTTCGCGCAGGATTTTACCGTGCTTGGTGGTTCACTTTCTGAAACCCACGCACGCAAGATTTGTAAGATTATGGATTTGGCGGTCAAATCAGGCGCACCTGTCATTGGGTTGAATGACTCTGGCGGTGCGCGCATTCAGGAAGGTGTGGATTCACTTGCAGGCTACGCAGAAGTGTTTCGCCGCAATGTTGAAGCCTCGGGCGTCATCCCACAAATTTCTGTGATAATGGGGCCATGCGCAGGCGGTGCGGTTTATTCGCCAGCCATGACTGATTTTATTTTTATGGTGCGCGACACGTCATACATGTTTGTGACCGGGCCTGATGTGGTGAAAACCGTAACCAATGAGGTGGTGACAGCTGAAGAGTTGGGCGGGGCAGCAACGCACACGCAAAAATCATCAGTTGCCGATGGTGCCTATGACAATGATATTGAAACGCTAGAACAGGTGCGTAGGCTGTTTGATTTTCTGCCGCTGAACAATTCCGAAAAACTTCCAACCCGCCCATTTTATGATGACACTGATCGTTTGGAAATGAAACTCGATACACTTATTCCCGATAGCGCGGCCAAGCCTTATGATATGAAAGAGCTCGTTTTGGCGTTGGCAGACGAGGGTGATTTTTTCGAAATCCAAGAAGCCTTTGCCCGCAATATCATCACGGGGTTCATTCGCATTGAAGGGCAAAGCATTGGCGTTGTGGCCAACCAGCCGCAATTTTTAGCAGGCGTTCTGGATATTGACTCGTCCCGCAAAGCCGCGCGCTTTGTGCGCTTCTGCGATGCATTCAACATCCCGCTTCTGACATTGGTTGATGTGCCTGGATTTCTTCCAGGCACCGCGCAGGAATATGGCGGTGTGATCAAGCAGGGAGCAAAACTGTTGTTTGCTTATGCGCAAGCCACAGTGCCGATGGTGACATTGATCACCCGCAAAGCATATGGCGGTGCATATGATGTGATGGCATCAAAACACATTGGTGCCGATGTCAATTATGCCTGGCCCACAGCAGAAATTGCGGTGATGGGAGCTAAGGGGGCAACAGAAATAATCTATCGCTCGGAACTGGGAGACAGAGATAAAATTGCAGCGCGCACCAAAGATTATGAAGACCGTTTTGCTAACCCATTCGTAGCGGCAGAGCGCGGCTTTATAGACGATGTGATTATGCCCCACACATCACGCAAGCGGATTGCCAGAGCTTTTGCGTCACTCCGCAATAAGAAAATGCAAACGCTGCCAAAGAAACATGACACGATGCCACTTTGAAAATGTTCAAAAAAATTCTCATCGCTAATCGCGGCGAAATTGCTTGTCGTGTCATCACCACCGCAAAGTTGATGGGCATTAAAACTGTTGCTGTCTATTCAGAGGTAGACCGCGATGCGCTGCATGTGAAATTAGCAGATGAAGCGGTATACATTGGGCCAGCGCCCGCAAGCCAATCCTATCTTGTAATCGATAATATTTTAAAAGCAGTTCAGCAATCTGGGGCTGAAGCCGTGCACCCCGGCTATGGGTTCTTATCCGAAAATCCAAAGTTTGCTGAGGCTTTAGAAAAAGCTCACATCGTTTTCATCGGCCCGCCTGTGAAAGCCATCCAGGCGATGGGCGATAAAATTACGTCTAAGAAGTTAGCCGCCGCAGCGGGTGTGAACATCATCCCCGGATTCATGGGGCTGATTGATGACGAAGCCCATGCTGCAAAGACAGCAAAAGAAATTGGCTATCCCGTGATGATCAAAGCCTCGGCTGGCGGCGGCGGCAAAGGAATGCGTATTGCTTGGAACGACGCCGAAGCGAAAGAAGGTTTTTCACTTTCAAAAAGCGAAGCCAAATCTTCATTTGGCGATGATCGTATTTTCATTGAGAAATTCGTAACACAACCGCGCCACATCGAAATTCAAGTGCTGGGCGATGCGCATGATAATATGGTTTATCTGGGTGAGCGTGAGTGCTCCATCCAACGCCGCAACCAAAAGGTAATTGAAGAAGCGCCGTCGCCGTTTTTAGACGAGGCCACAAGGAAAGCGATGGGCGAACAGGCCGTAGCGCTCGCTAAAGCTGTTGGATATACGTCAGCGGGCACCGTTGAATTCATTGTCGATGACAAACGAAATTTCTTTTTTCTCGAAATGAATACGCGTTTGCAAGTAGAGCATCCCGTCACAGAACTCGTTACAGGAATAGACATTGTCGAGAAAATGATCCGCGTTGCAGCAGGCGAAAAATTAGGTCTGAAACAGAGCGATATTAAAATGAATGGCTGGGCTATCGAGTCCAGGCTCTACGCCGAAGACCCACATCGCAACTTCCTGCCATCAATCGGCCGCCTCACGCGTTACATACCGCCGAGCAATGGCGACAATAGCGACGGAACGCTGGTTCGTAACGATACTGGTGTTTACGAAGGGGGCGAAATTTCCATCCATTACGACCCCATGATCGCCAAGCTTTCCACCTGGGGTAAAACCCGCGAAATCGCGATTGATGCAATGAGTGTGGCGCTTGACGAATTTGAAATTGAAGGAATAGCGCATAATTTGCCGTTTCTTTCTGCGGTGATGCGCAATGAGCGGTTTCGCTCAGGCAACATCACAACAGCTTTTATTGCCGAAGAATTCAAAGATGGTTTTCATGGCGTCGAATTAACTGATGAAGAATATCGCCACCTCGCAGCGATTGCTGTTTCAGTGCATTTCGAAACTGAAACGAGGGCCGCCAAACATTCAGGCGTGCTTGACAATCATAAGCGTCAAATAGGTTTTGAATGGGTCGTTGTATTTCCCAGTCACAGTTTTAAATCAACGATCCTGCCGGTGAGTGGCGGCGCGCAAGTGCGGATTGGCGATGGTCCGATCAATCATATTGAGCACAATTGGACACCCGGACAAACGCTGGGTGAATTTGCATTTGCAGATGGATTGATGCGTTGTAAAATTGAATTGACACCTAAAGGCTACCGGCTGCGCTATGGTGGCGCGGAATTATTGGTAAAAGTTTACACGCCGCGCGTTGCAGAACTTGCGAAACTTATGCCAATCAAAAAGCCAAAAGATACATCCAAGTTTTTGCTATGCCCAATGCCCGGCCTATTGCGTGCTCTATATGTGAACGTTGGTGGTGTGGTCGAAGCAGGCCAGCCCATTGCAATGGTTGAAGCGATGAAAATGGAAAATATTTTGCGAGCTGAACGAAAAGCAAAAGTCAAACGCGTCGCGGCGCAAGTCGGTGCGATACTCAGCGTTGATGAACTGATAGTGGAATTTGAATGACCAAGAAGTCGCTTTCAGATTGGGAGAAGCTGGCCACTAAAGAAGTGAAAGCCGGTCCATCAATTCTCATACGAAAAACCCCTGAAGGCATCGACATCAAGCCGCTTTACACCAGTGCAGATTTGGCCGGCATCGATGAGACATTGCCAGGCTTCGCACCGTTCACCCGTGGTCCCCGCGCCACAATGTATGCCGGCCGTGAATGGACCATCCGCCAATATGCAGGATTTTCGACAGCTGAAGAATCCAACGCTTTTTATCGCAAAGCGCTTGCGGCGGGCCAGAAGGGACTGTCCGTTGCCTTCGATCTTGCCACACACCGCGGCTATGATTCTGATCACCCGCGAGTTGTCGGCGATGTCGGCAAAGCTGGTGTGGCGATAGACTCTGTCGAAGACATGAAGATATTATTCGACGCTATCCCACTTTCTGAAATGTCAGTATCAATGACAATGAATGGTGCCGTCATTCCCATTCTTTCTTCCTTTATTGTGGCGGGTGAAGAGCAAGGGGCCAAGCGCTCTGAACTTTCTGGAACAATTCAAAATGACATCCTCAAAGAATTTATGGTGCGCAACACTTATATTTATCCACCCGAGCCTTCGATGCGATTGGTCGCCGATATCATCGAATATACCGCGCGTGAAATGCCAAAGTTTAATTCAATCTCAATCAGCGGCTATCACATGCAAGAAGCAGGTGCCACGCTGGTGCAAGAGCTGGCATTCACCTTGGCAGATGGGCGCGAATATGTGCGGGCGGCCATTGCCAAAGGCTTGGATGTTGACGCGTTTGCGGGCCGGCTTTCATTCTTCTTTGCAATCGGCATGAACTTTTTTATGGAAGCTGCGAAGCTTCGTGCCGCGCGGTTGCTCTGGTCGCGCATTATGACCGAGTTCAATCCGATCAAAGCAGACTCGTTAATGCTGCGAACGCATTGCCAGACTTCTGGTGTTTCGCTGCAAGAGCAAGATCCTTACAACAATATTGTGCGCACGGCATTTGAAGCAATGTCTGCCGTTCTCGGCGGCACCCAGAGTTTACACACCAATTCATTTGATGAGGCAATTGCTTTGCCAACTGAATTCTCTTCACGCATCGCCCGTAACACGCAACTGATTTTGCAACATGAGACTGGCATCACCGATGTCGTCGATCCACTGGCTGGTTCTTACTATGTAGAGAGCCTGACCAAGGAACTCGCGGATAAAGCTTGGAGCTTGATGCAAGAGATCGAAGCTATGGGCGGTATGACCAAGGCAGTGGCATCAGGCTGGCCCAAGCAACAAATCGAAGAAGCCGCAACGCGCAAACAAGCAGCCATCGATAAGGGCGAAGATGTGATTGTTGGCGTGAACAAATATCGCCTTGAAGAAGAGGCGGTGGTTGAAACGCGCGAAGTTGATAATCGCGCGGTGCGGGCAGGGCAGATTAGGCGGCTGGAAAACATAAAGCGCAGCCGCGATCCAGAATTTGTGCAGAGCACATTGTCAGCACTTGAAAGCGCAGCACACTCTGGAAAAGGCAATATTTTAGAAATCGCAATTGAAGCCGCAAGAGCACGCGCCACAGTGGGCGAAATGTCCGACGCCCTGCGTCGCGCTTTTGGTAATCATTCGGCAAAATCTGAAGTGGTCAAACATGTTCACGGCGAACTTTATAAAGATGATTCCGAATACAAACTCGTCAGCGCTCGGCTCAAAATTGTTTCGGCAAAAATTAAACATGCCCCGCGCATGTTGATCGCCAAACTCGGACAAGATGGTCATGACCGCGGTGCAAAAATTATTGCTTCAGCTTTTGATGATCTTGGATTTGAAGTGGTGGCGGGGCCGCTATTTCAGACACCACAAGAGGCGGCAGATTTGGCGATCTCAGGGGATGTGCAAATCATCGGTGTGTCGTCTCTGGCCGCAGGGCATAAGACATTGCTGCCTGAACTCATGAGCGCACTTAAAGTCAAAGCACGCACCGACATCATTGTCGTCTGTGGCGGTGTAGTGCCGCGCGGGGATTATGATTTTCTAATGCAATCTGGTGTTTCAGCCATTTTTGGGCCGGGCACGAACGTGCTTGATGCGATGCGAAGTGTGCTGGATTTACTAGAAGGTAAAAGAGGCAATAATTAGTATCCAAACAATGGCAACACCCAGCACCAAGGACGTGACACATACCATAGTTTTGTGCATGATGAGCCCATGCAATTGGGTGCAACACCAGGCCCAAGCGCAATGCGGAACTAATTTTTCAAGGAGCGGTTCATGAAAACCATAAGAGGCCCCGGCGTTTTTCTCGCCCAATTTGCAACCAATGATGCGCCGTTTAACACAATTGAAGGCCTCGCCGGATGGGCCGCAGGCAAGGGCTTTAAGGGCGTGCAAATCCCCACATGGGATGGCCGTTGCATTGATTTGAAACTGGCTGCAACCAGCCAAACTTACGTGGATGAATACAAAGGCAAATTGGCCGATCACGGCTTGGTGGTCACTGAGTTATCAACCCATCTGCAAGGCCAGCTGATTGCCGTGAACCCAGCTTACAACCGCCTGTCCGACGCGTTCGCCCCGCCATCTGTGCAAGGCAATTTGGTAGCCCGCCAAGAGTGGGCCTTTGATCAATTGATGATGGCGGCAAAAGCATCAGAACGTTTTGGCCTTGATCGCTCTGTCACGTTCTCAGGCTCATTGCTATGGCCATATATTTATCCTTTCCCACAATGGCCCGAAGGTTTAATCGACGAAGGCTTCACAGAACTTGCCAAGCGCTGGCTGCCGATCCTGAATGCCTACGATAAAGCTGGCGTAGATCTTTGCTACGAAATTCACCCATCAGAAGATTTGCATGACGGTGCCACGTTTGAAATGTTCTTAGATAAGCTTAAGGGCCACAAGCGTTGCAATATTATGTATGACCCCAGCCATTTCGTGCTGCAGCAACTGGATTATTTGGCATACATCGATCATTATCACGAACGCATTAAAATGTTCCACGTCAAGGATGCTGAGTTTAACATGAACGGCAAGACTGGCGTTTATGGCGGGTTCCAACCCTGGTTAAAGCGCGCCGGACGCTTCCGTTCGGTGGGTGATGGCCAAGTGGATTTTGCGTCGATTTTTGCAAAATTGACGGGTTATGATTTTGATGGTTGGGCCGTTCTTGAATGGGAGTGCTGCATAAAGAATTCTGAGGATGGTGCAAGGGAAGGGGCGGAATTTATCGCCGCCCACATCATCAAGGTTTCCGAACGCGCCTTCGACGATTTCGCCAAGGCCCAAGCAGACACCAAGGCCAATAGGGCGTTGTTGGGGATATAATTCTTTAATTCTTCGCTTTACTCCAATTCTGCCGTCATCCCAGCGAAGGCTGGGATCCTGCTAGCCACAATCATCCGTGCTAACAAATCAAGCTGGATTCGTGCCTGCGCGGGGATGACGGGAGTGAGGGAGGAGTTTGAATGACGAATGAACGCCTGAGACAATTTGAAATAATTTCACAACATCTCTCATCACCATTTGCGAAATCATAGCCAAACGAATAAGAAATTGCAAAATCTCGTCCAAGGAACCACCTCCATGAAAGCAAAACTCGGCATGTCTCCCATCGCGTGGTGGAATGATGATTTGGTGGAGCTCAGCGAAGATGTGTCTCTCGAAGAATGCTTGCGCCAATCGCGCTCGGCTGGCTTCACGGGAATGGAACTTGGACGCCGTTTTCCAAAAGACCCAAAAGTAATGTTGCCGATTTTGAGAGAAGCAGATGTAACACTTTGCGGCGGCTGGTTCTCTGGCTTGCTTGCTGATGGCGAACTGGCCGCCGATAAAGACCGCATTGCGCCGATGATAGAATTATTCAAAGCGGTGAACGCACCGTGCATCGTCTATGGCGAAACCGCTGGTACAATCCAAGGCAACCGTGCCGCACCGCTTGCCACCAAGCGCGTATTTGAAGACAGCCAGTTCAAATCTTATGGCCGCAAACTCACGGCCTTTGGCGAATGGTGCGCAGAGCAGGGCATGCCTCTATCGTTCCATCATCACATGGGCACCGTGGTTGAAACCGAACATGAAGTGGACATGCTGATGAAAAACACTGGCGAAGGCATGCCGCTGTTGCTTGATGCTGGCCATTTAGCATTTGCTGGCGGTGATCCACTGCGCGCTATTGATAAACACCATAAACGCATCAACCACGTTCACACCAAAGATGTGCGCATGGATGTGATCAACAAGCTAGACCGTTCGAAGCAGTCATTCCTTGATGCAGTAGCCCTTGGCGCATTTACGGTTCCAGGCGACGGATCATTGGACTTCGAAGCCATCGTGAAGAAGCTTGCATCTTATGATTATGAAGGTTGGTTCGTGGTCGAAGCCGAACAAGACCCAAAGAAAAACTCACCGCTGAAAATGGCGCAAGTAGGCCATAAAGAGTTGATGCGCGTGATGACGCTGGCCGGATACAAAGTTGAGACGATGGGCTTTCCCACCCCTTGATTTAATATTGAAACTAAAGCTGGCCGGTAACGCTCCAACCCCACCATGCCATGTTTGGCGGCGTAAGACGGTAATGCGATATGGGCCGACATCATCGTCATAACACCATCACCAATCAACGTTTTATAAGCGCGCCCAAAAACATCGTGCCAAGCGTCAACGCTAAGCAGATTGATTGTTGTCACCAGATGTTGATCGGGCGCATCATAACCTTCGCCTGGCCAGTGCCTGGAAGTCTCGGATTTTGCACACCCACGTGATGTCCTCGTCATTCAACTGAACCGCTTTAAGACTTAATTCAACACTCATGTTCCAATTTCCAAATTCATTCATCCGCATGGGGCAGATTGCCGTAGAAATCAATCATGATCAAACTCGCTTATGCAATTTGTTTTTTACTATTGTTCGGTGGCTTAGCCTATCAATTTGCCGCATTGAAAGTTTTCAATTTTCTAGTGCCGCAAGACCAAAATTCGGTATTGCTTGCCTCAAGCGTGTCTTATGGGTCTGACCCCGAACAAGTGCTTTATGTGTTTGGCCCCAAGCAACCAAAGCCAAATCTCCCTGTCCTCATATTTGTGCATGGCGGCTCTTGGCAGGAAGGCAATGCCGCCGACTACGGCTTTATCGGCCGGGCGTTTGCAGCTGAAAATTTTGTGACGTTCGTCGTCAACTACCGCAAAGATCCTAAACATCCTTATCCCGCCTTCGTTCAGGACGTGGCGACGAGTTTGAATTGGGTACAAAATAACGCAGCACAATTTGGTGGTGATGCCCAAAAAATATTTCTCGTCGGCCACTCAGCTGGCGCTTACGACATTGCATTAGCCGTGCTTGATAAGCGGTTTCTGGATGCTGCTGTTGTTAAAGCTGAATCTATCAAAGCGGTCGCAACATTGGCAGGTCCGTTCGATTTTTTGCCCTTAGACTCCAAAATCACCAAACAAGTATTTGGCAAAGTCAGCGATTTGCAAAGCACTCAACCCATAAATTTTGTACGCAAAGACGCCCCACCATTTTTGATTTTGCACGGGTTGGACGATGAAACAGTCTATCCTAAAAACGCCAGATCATTGTTCAAACATCTGACTGAAGCAGGCGCTTCGGCAAAGTTAATTGAATATCCAAGTGTGACGCATGTTGGTATTCTGTTGGACATAACCAAGCCTTTCCGCAGCAAAGCACCCGTGCTTTCAGATGTCCTAAAATTCTTCAAAGATATTTTGCAACAATAGGCCACGCCTCATCATAGTGGTTGATCACATGCGTGGGGTCAAAAGTTTCCACACGCTGTGCCGTATATCCAAACGTAACAGCAATCACCGGAACACCAGTGTTCTGCGCTGTGCGAATATCCGTCTCGCTATCGCCAAACATGATTGTGCGTGAAACATCAACGCCTAAGCGCTTGGCGACTTCGCGGTAAGGGGCAGGGTCTGGTTTCATGATTGGTAATGTGTCGCCACCAACTACAGCACCAAACCATTTCGCTAAATTAAGTTCGCGCAATAATTTATGTGAAAGCCCTTCCACTTTATTTGTGCACACACCCATCTTGAGTCCACGCGAATGGGCTTCATTGAGTAGCGCGGGAATACCTTCAAAAATCTTTGAGTGGGCTGAAACATTGGCACCATAATAATCCAGAAAATCGCGGTTCAAGCGTTTGATTGTATCGTCGTCGCCAGCCGCACCTGTTGCCAAACAACCGCGCTCAATCAAGCTTCGTGATCCATGTCCCACAAATCCACGAAACTCTTCATAGCTCACTGATCTGCGTCCGATTGAATTCAAAACATGATTAGTAGCCTCGATCAAGTCAGGTGCGGTATCGACCAAAGTTCCGTCTAAATCAAAAATAAGTGCTTCAACTGGCATTGCGAATCCAACATAGATCAACCTGAACTTTGACAAAAGCGTCAAAGATCAGAAAAGTTGATCGAAAATATCAACTTAGGGCGATTTTGACTTTTCCGTGAAAAGTCAAAACGCCTAGGTCTGTTTGTGTGTGGCCATCCTCTATGCTAAGTGCTGGCCAAATTCCACCATCCGGAGAAAATAAATGGATTTAGGCACAACCCAAGCACTGCGCGATATTTTGACGGATAAGAGCCTTCTGAAAGAGCAATGCTATATTGATGGCAAATGGGTTTCTGGCGCTGCCTCCATTAACGTGACCAATCCGGTCAACGAAATGATCATCGGCACTGTACCAAAGCTTGGCAAAGTTGAAACAAGGCAGGCCATTGAAGCTGCTGAACGCGCGCAAAAGCCTTGGGCGAAAAAATCCGCCAAAGACCGTTCGATCATCCTGCGCAAGTGGTTCAACCTGATGATAGAAAACCAAGAAGATTTGGCGCAGATCATGACGGCAGAGCAGGGCAAGCCATTGGCCGAATCTCGTGGCGAAGTGGGCTATGGCGCAAGCTTCATCGAATTCTTCGCGGAAGAAGGAAAACGTATTTATGGCGAAACAATTCCCTCGCCCTGGGCCAATGCACGCATCGTAGTGGTCAAGCAGCCGATCGGTGTTGTAGCCGCAATCACCCCATGGAATTTCCCCAATGCAATGATCACAAGAAAGGCTGGCCCAGCCCTCGCTGCTGGTTGCACATTCGTGTGCAAGCCTGCCGCCGAAACACCTTTCTCTGCATTAGCTCTGGCCGAGCTCGCCGAACGCGCAGGAATGCCACCGGGCGTGTTTTCCGTGATTACAGGCAAAGCCTCCGAAATCGGCGGCGAAATGACAACAAACCCGATTGTGAAGGCGGTAACATTCACAGGTTCCACTGAAATCGGCAAACAGCTGATGGCACAATGTGCCACAACGGTAAAGCGCGTAGGCCTTGAACTCGGCGGCAATGCGCCGTTCATTGTCTTTGATGATGCCGATTTGGATGCAGCGGTGGCTGGTGCAATGATTTCCAAATATCGCAACAATGGCCAAACCTGTGTCTGCGCAAATCGGATCTTGGTTCAAGAAGGTGTTTATGATGCCTTTGCCGCAAAACTAGCCACTGCTGTCAGCAAACTGAAAGTTGGCAATGGCAATGGTGACGGTGTCACCACCGGTCCTTTGATCAATGCCGCAGCTGTAAAGAAAGTTGAAGAACACATTGCAGATGCTCTCGCCAAGGGGGGCAAACTTGCACTCGGCGGCAAATCACTGGGCGGCAATTTCTTTGAACCCACGATTATCACGGGTGTCACCACTGCCATGGCTGTGGCCCGCGAAGAAACCTTTGGCCCCGTCGCTCCGCTCTTCAAATTCAAAACTGAAGAAGAGGCCATCAAAATGGCAAACGACACCGAGTTCGGCTTGGCCTGTTATTTCTACACCCGCGATATTGGCCGGGTATGGCGCGTTGGTGAGGCGCTTGAATATGGCATGGTCGGCATCAATGAAGGTATTATATCAACAGCAGAAGTGCCCTTTGGCGGCATGAAAGAATCTGGCATAGGCCGAGAGGGCTCAAGTCACGGAATGGAAGAATATATCGAAATGAAATACATGTTGATGGGCGGCCTTGGATCATGAGCGCTGATTCACAAAAGAAAGCCGCAGCAGAATTTGCACTGAAGATGGTCGTCAATGGTGCCACGGTCGGCCTCGGCACGGGTTCAACAGCAAATTACTTTACCGAAGCTGCAGCAGCAAAAGTAAAGCGCGAGACGCTGGACACAAAGTTCGTGCCAACATCGCAGGCCACTTATGCATTGGCACAAAAGCTTGGCATGAATTTGGTCACCATCGAAGACGCACCATTCATCGACGCAACGGTTGATGGTTGCGATGAGTTCGA
>JAYTSN010000028.1:0-2318 GCA_043745625.1 Aestuariivirga sp.
TAGCATTAATTGAAGTATATGGTCAATGACCGCATGAGTTGATTTTTATGAACCTACAACAAGAAACTGTAGTTTTATCTGTGCCAATCTATGACATCGTTATTTCTTGGCATTTATACAATTGAAGGCAACTTAAGGTTGAAACTTAATCCTTTCCATACGGAGTTGGAAAGTTCAATCGTGCCGCCATACATCGAAGCCGTCTCAGAAATAATTGACATGCCAAGGCCCGACCCTGGTTTACTCTCATCTAAACGCTGGCCGCGCTTTAATGCTTCGGCTCTTTGGGCGGCTGGAATGCCCGGCCCATCATCATTGACTGTAATCATCAGCCAAGTTCTGCCGTCATCACCGCTGGTGGCAAGCTGAACGGCTTTCACATCAATTTGAGACTTTGCCCATTTGCAGGCATTGTCCATAACATTGCCAACCATTTCCTCTAAATCCTGTCTCTCGCCGCGGAACCTTAAATTGTTTGGCGCATCGACGGAAATTTTTAAATCGCGATCACGATTAATCCGCGTCAAAGTTCGTGCGAGAGATTGGAGAACTGGCTCCACATCAGTTGCGGAACCTATGGCCTGGGCCCGTGCCGCCCGCCTCGCGCGATCAAGATAAAGATTCACTTGGTCGCGCATCACATCAATCTGCTCTTTCACCTTATCAGCCAGCGGGTTTTTATTATCGCGGGCCTCATTGGTTAGTACACTGATCGGTGTTTTGAGGGCATGAGCCAAATTGCCGACCTGCATACGCGCGCGCTCGATTACTTCAAAATTCGCTTGCACCAAAAGATTTAGCTCATCGGCAACAGGTTGAATTTCAGCTGGAAAATTGTCATGCAGCATTTCAATTTTGCCGCCGCGCATTTCGTTCAGCGCATGCTGCATTTCAGCCAAGGGCCGAAGGCCAAATCGTACCTGTGCAAATAATGCCAACAAAAGCCCTGCCCCAAGCAATCCTAAAACGGCCAACAGCGTTTGGCGAAATGATAAGACTTCAGCTTTCAACTCATCAAAATTACCGGCTACAAGAAATGAGAAACCTTGCGGGCTGCCAAATAGTTTTAAACGCTGCTCGATCACGCGCAGCTGTTTGCCTTGTGTGTCAACCGCAGAAAAACTTGCCACACCGTCGCTATCACGCTTATTCAATGCGGCATCTGGAACAATAATATTCTGCTCAAGCAACGAGTCTGAAGCGAGAAGTCTTTGATTTTTGTCGGTGGAACTCACTTGCCAATACCAACCTGAAAGCGGAAGTGAAAACCGCGTATCAGCAATCGGCCCTTGAAGCCTTGGGGTGCCGTCCGTCGTCAATTCAACATTCGCAAGAATACCGTCCAGCGCCGCCTTCAAGCGTTGATCAAAGTTTCTTTCAAGTGCCTGCTGAAACAGCGCGTTCAATAAAAACGCTGCCGCCGCCAACAAAACAATTGCAATGAGAGCAGATGAAGTCAGCAACCGAAACGAAAGTGAATTAACCCGCATTCCCTTGCTCGCTCATGCAATAGCCCATGCCGCGAATGGTCTGCAAAACATCAACACCAAGTTTCTTGCGCAAGCGCCCTACAAAAACTTCGACTGTATTTGAGTCGCGATCAAAATCTTGATCATAAAGATGCTCTACCAGTTCCGTGCGCGAAACCACCTTGCCATTGTGATGCATCAGGTAGGACAGCAAGCGAAACTCCAGCGAAGTCAACTTTATCGCCGAGCCATTCACCGTCACCTTGGCGTTGGCTGTATCAAGTGCCACTGGCCCGCAGGTTAATTCGCTCGTGGCGTGCCCCGCACTACGCCGCAGCAAAGCCCGCACCCGTGCCAAAACTTCTTCCATGTGAAATGGCTTGGTCACATAATCATCGGCACCCGCATCAAAGCCAGCCACCTTGTCGCTCCACCGGTCACGCGCCGTTAAAATCAACACCGGCGTTTTCTTGCCAGCCCGTCGCCATTTTTCGAGAACACTAACG
The DNA here is from genome assembly GCA_043745625.1 of Aestuariivirga sp. GTDB lineage: Bacteria > Pseudomonadota > Alphaproteobacteria > Rhizobiales > Aestuariivirgaceae > Aestuariivirga. The sequence continues at coordinate 1,976 of JAYTSN010000028.1, forward strand.
CCGTCCATCACAGGCAAGCCGATGTCGAGAACAATGGCATCATAGGGTTCGGTATCACCCAGAAAATGCCCCTCTTCGCCGTCGAAGGCTTTGTCGGCCACATAGCCAGCATCGGTCAAAGCCGTCACCAGTTGGCGGTTCAGGTCAACATCATCTTCCACAACAAGAATGCGCATAAGTCCAGTCCTTCTGCATTTCGGCAGCGAGGCCAGATTTAGGTAACGGCACCTGATGTTGCGTCAACCATAACCCGCGTCACGCTGCCCCCCATCTTCAAAGTGACAGCATAAACGCCCGAGGGCAAGAGCTTGACATTCAAAACTTTAGAACCAGGCACAGAGTC
>JAYTSN010000029.1:0-6806 GCA_043745625.1 Aestuariivirga sp.
CCAAGAATTCCAGATAGATAGAGGCCCGATAACAAATCGCCTGTGCCATTAGGTACTTTTGCTTCGATAGGCGCTGTGATTGTTTCAGCTTGGCCAGAAACAATGCGCAGTGTTGAAAGCTCACTGACAGACTTTACAACCGATGTTGCAATCACTTCGGCAACGCCAAGGCTGCGCGCCGCGTGAACTGCTTCCTCGCTATTGCTAGTTGGAAGCCCGGTAAGCCATGAGAGTTCAAAGGCATTGGGTGTCACTATTGTAGCCAGTGGCAGCAACTTATCACGAATGGCTTCAGCGACGGCTTGACCAACATAAAGCTTGCCGTGATCACCAAGCACTGGATCGATCAATATGATTTTACATTTAAGCTTGGCAATGAGGCTTGCAACAACTTCTATTTGTTCAGCACTCGCAAAATATCCGGTGATCACTGCATTTAGATTTTCGAATGTTCCCAATTTTTCTAAAGCCGCAATCATCGCTGACATTTCGGCTAGAGCCGTGGCGCGTCCTTCGGGTTTGCCGTGGCCTGGATGATTGGAGAGCAAGATTGTGGGTATGGCCAAAACTTCGTGGCCACCACTTTGCAAAGCCGGCACGATGCAGTTGAGACCGACAGGCCCATAAACCACTTGCGATGAAATGGCGAGGACGCGGGCCATTAGAAGATGTTCTTTTCAAATAACGGTTTGCCAGCCGCGATGCGCTCAACATTCAAGGCAGAAACATCGATGGTGCGGTATTGGCCAAAGCAAATTAACTCCGCAACTGCATTACCTGTAGCCGGGCCTTGTTGAATGCCGTGGCCCGAAAAGCCATTGCCGAAATAGAAATTTGGCAATGTTGGATGGCGGCCGATAATGCCGTTTTGATCAAACCAATTGTAGTCATAATGGCCAACCCAATGACCCACCATCTTCACTGTTTCAAACACAGGCACGCGCTCAGCGATTATGGGCCAGAGTTTTTCTTCAAAAAGAGCAAAATCCATTTCCCAATCCTGAACCTTGGGTTCCTCTTCTTTTGTTGGCGTATAGCCCCAAATAAAGTTGCGCCCTTCTGGCCGCCAGTAGGCACCACTTATGTCAAATGTCAGGGGCCCCTTGCGTAAGGCCCCGGAGGCGGTGGGGCAGTCGATGACATAGACAAATCGTTTGGCGGCTGAAACGGGGAGGTCAAATCCCACCATGGCGGCGATGGCTCCGCCTGCTGTGCCTGCCGCATTGACCACATGGGTTGTGCTGAGTGTTGCACCCGACTTCAATGTGACTGCAGTAGCGTTGGTGTTGATTGCTGTCACTTCATCAGTGATGAAATCCACATCTTGTGCGATAGCTGCCTTGCGGATGAGATTCATGAATTGGTAGGGATCAAACCAACCCTCGTTTGTCCGCCCAAATGTTGCTGCTGCTATATTTTCGAATTGAATCCAGGGGAATTGCTTTTGCAATTCCGATCTGGAAAGCAATACCGTGTCAGCACCCATAGAGACTTGCAGCTTGGCATTTTCTTCCAATACAGACACGGAGGCCTCACTTGCCATGACGAGATAGCCCTGTTCCTTGAAGCCGATGTCAGCGTCGGGGCCAAATTCCTGTTTCAGGTTGCGGATGAGTTTTAGTCCAAATTCTGACAGACGAATATTCTCTGGTGTCGAAAATTGCCGCCTGATGCCACCCCATGATAAGGCCGTGCATGATTGTTTGTAGCTTGGATCTTTCTCGATGATGGCAATGGAGCCTTTGAAGCCGTTCTTGCGCAAGTAATATGCAGTTGAGCTACCAACAATTGCGCCACCGATAATTACCACATCATAATGCGTCACGATTTCAAATTACTCCAATATCCATGAGATAAAGCAGCACAGAAACAGTAATGGCCGCAAGTCCTGTTCCAAGTGCAATAGCACCTGAAATGGCGGGAACAGCCTCATCGTTTTTCTGCGCAAATAAAAATGCATTTGCACCCGAAGGCATGGCCGCAAACAGAACTGCAATTTTTGACCAGAGTGGAGCCAGCGCAAACACGTAGTGGCTGAGGATAAACACAATGATCGGCATAAAAATCATTTTGAGGGCAATCAATGCAAACATGCCCGAACTGGAGCCTCGCAATGAATAGGCCGAAAGCGAGCAACCCAATGCAAAAAGTGCTGTGGGGATTGAGGCATCTGCCAACATGCTCAGCATTTTATCAGCGACAGGATGAAGGCCCAAATTTGTCATGCGCCATAGGCTGCCCGCAATCAGTGCCATGACAATGGCATTTTGCGCCAGATTGATGACCAACTCACGTCCGGTTTTTTGAAACGAGAAGTTCCCGGAATGCCGCGCCAATTCGCGGTGCATCGTCGCCGAGAACCAAAGTATTGGGGCGTGTATTGAAAGGATCAGTCCGAGTGGCACAGCGACTGATTGGCCGAAATGGGCAAGGGCTAACGGCGTGCCAAGCATCGCCAGATTGCCAAAACTCGCCGCCATCGAAGATGCAGCGCCACCACTATAATTCAGGCTTGAAATAAAGCGTGATGCGATGGCCGCCGCAACCCATGTGCAGGCTATGCCGCCATAATAGACGGCCCATAGTGACCAAGGTGCTGCATCAGCAGAGCTGAGTGTTGCCATGGTTTTAAATAGCAGAGCTGGTATGGCGACATTGAATACAAACAGACTTATGCCCCGGCCAGCCGGGCCATCAATGATATTGAATTTTGCAAAACCATAGCCCAGCACAATCATCCCGAAAACTGGGAGAACTGTGATGAGCATGGTATTCATCTTGTCCTCGCCCGCTTCAGCGGGAGAGGAAGGGGACCTATCCACCGAAGCACTTGCGGAGGGGGATGGGGGAGGTGAGGGGATATCAGGCTCGGAACGCGCGGTCCCTCACCTATCCCATCCGTCTTCGCTGCGCTACGTCGGACGGGCCCCTTTCCTCTCCTGCTGAAGCGGGCGAGGACGATCATCAAAGCCAAGGATGGCTCACAGTGTTTTTCTTCTCGAATGCCGAAATTGAATCTGCTTTTTCCATGGTAAGGCCAATATCGTCGAGGCCGTTTAACATGCAATGCTTGCGGAACGCGTCAACGTTGAATTTTATCGTGCCGCCATCAGGGCCACGAATTTCTTGGTTTGGCAGATCGATCGTCATCGTGGCGTTAGAGCCGCGCTGTGCATCATCGAGAAGTTTTTTCTGATCTTCAGCAGAAACCACGATTGGCAAAATGCCATTCTTGAAGCAGTTGTTATAAAAAATATCGGCAAAGCTCGTGGCAATCACGCAGCGAATACCAAAATCAAGCAGTGCCCACGGCGCATGTTCACGCGATGAGCCGCAGCCAAAATTATCGCCCGCCACCAGAATTTCGGCCTTGCGATAAGCCGGTTGATTGAGCACAAAATCTGGTAGCTCTTTGCCTTCTTGGGTGTAGCGCATTTCATAAAATAGCGACTTTCCCAAACCCGTGCGCTTGATGGTTTTGAGGAATTGTTTTGGGATAATCATATCGGTGTCGATATTGGTGATGTTCATAGGCGCTGCAACACCGTTAAGCGTATCAAATTTTTGCATGATGGTTCCTTAAATAAGATCAACTGCGGTGGCTTCGTCAGCACCGATCATAATATTGAGATTTTGAACAGCAGCGCCGGATGCGCCTTTGCCAAGATTATCGTAAATCGACATGATCAACACTTGTCCGCGCGATTCATTGGCCAGAACATGGAGGCGTAGTTGGTTGGTGTTGTTTAAGCTTTCAGGATCGAGCGCTGCTGAACGCTCGACCAATTCAAGTGGTGCTACGGATACGAATTCTGATTTTGCAAAATAGCTGCTCAGCGCTTTGTGAATCTTGGCAACTGTTGTGCCCTTCTTCAAGCCTTTGAGGAATAGCGGCACACAGCCCATCATGCCTTGGGCATAATTGCCAACTGCGGGTTGGAAAATAACATCACGTTTCAAGCCTGTGTAATATTTCATCTCAGGCAAATGCTTGTGATTAAAGGTGAGGCCATAAGGCATATAGGGCGGGGCCGATGTGCCTTTGGCCACATAATCCTCAACCATTTTCCGGCCGCCGCCTGTATATCCCGAAATCGCATTATAAGTGACGGGATAGTTGGCTGGCATCAAACCTTTATCCAGCAATGGCTTAATCGAGGCGATCAGCCCTTGTGGATAGCAGCCCGGATTCGACACAAATTTCGCCTTGGCGATGCGGGCCCGTTGTTTGCCGTCCAGCTCAGCAAAACCATAAGCCCATTTGGGATCGATGCGATAAGCGGTTGAAGCATCAATGACGCGCGTCTTTGATTTTTTGTCAATCAATGAGACTGCTTCAATTGCTGCATCATCGGGCAAGCACAAAATCGCCACGTCAACCGAATTGAGCAAGGCGCGCCGTGCTTCTGGATCTTTGCGCTTATCGGCGGCAATTGAAACCAGCTCAATATCAACGCGGTTCTTCAAACGATCACGAATCTGCAATCCTGTGGTGCCTGCTTCGCCGTCGATAAAAATCGTGGGTTTGGTGCTCATGAGCGGGCTTCTACAGGCAGTCTGCCGCCATTTCAATATGAACGGCAGATAAACGAGCCCCTCAGATCACGTTCAGGGCTGGTGCTTCATAAGGGTGACATCAACGGTGATGAACACCGCTAAACAGATGAAACGCAAAACAGAAGGAATTAAACCATGATCCGCAACACACTTATCGCAGCCGCCGCCGTATCAGCCATTGCTCTTAGCCTTGGCGCAACATCAGCAAAGGCTGATAGCTTTGACATTGGCTTGGGCTTTGGCTCAGGTGGTATCACTTCCGGCAGCTTTGGCTTCCGCGGCGGCCACCATTCTGCACCAGACTACTATGACGCTGGTTATGATGACGGTGCCTGCGACACCCAAATGGTACGCCGCAAAGTATGGAATGCTTGGCACACACGCCGCATCTGGGTTTGGAAGCGTGTTGAGGTTTGCGGCGATTATTAATCGCTAGCGCATTTTGACCCTGCAAAGACTAAAAAAAGTCGGCCGCAAATCTCCCTGCGGCCGATTTTTTATTTAATAACAGATGTTTAGTGACTAGTTACAGCCTGCCACGCAAGCCGATGGATTGGCATTCATAGCGTTAACAGTCGTAAATCCGGCAACTGCACCGGTGACCAGCGTGAGGCCAATTAGCCCAAAAAACACGCGGCGCAAGAACTTAGCATCCGCAACGACATTATTACCCATAACAACTCCCCCAATTACCCTGACAAACTGACCCAATATTGAATCAATCTAGCAGCGCGATGGTTCTCATATGGTAAAGAAAACCAAAGTCAAACCGATAAAATTTTATTTTTTGCCTAGTTGCCGGATATCCACAAACCGCCCTGCCAGTGCTGCCGCCGCCGCCATTTGCGGTGATACCAGATGGGTACGGCCTTTGTAACCCTGACGACCCTCAAAATTGCGGTTTGAGGTGGACGCTGCGCGTTGGCCTGGTTTTAGCTGGTCAGGGTTCATGGCCAGGCACATGGAGCAGCCTGGTTCACGCCATTCAAAACCTGCGTCCAGAAAAATCTTATCGAGGCCTTCGGCTTCAGCCATTTCCTTGACCAATCCGGAACCTGGAACAATCATGGCATAATCCAGCGAGGCCGCAATTTTCTTGCCTTTCACCACGTCCGCCACAGCACGCATATCTTCAATGCGGCCATTGGTGCAAGAGCCGATCCAGATCACATCAAGCGGAATATCAGTAATCTTCTGGCCGGCTTTGAGGCCCATATATTCGAGCGCACGAAATTTCGATTGGCGCCTGCCTTCATCAGCAATCAGCGAAGGGTCAGGAATGGTACCTGCTACTGAAACCACATCTTCTGGTGATGTGCCCCATGAAACGATAGGCGGCAGCTTGGCTGCGTCTAATGTCACGATGCGGTCGAAATGTGCGCCTTCATCAGAATGCAATGTAGCCCAATAGGCCATGGCTTTATCCCAATCGGCACCCTTGGGTGCACGGGGCTTGCCTTTTAAATATTCAAAGGCTTTTGCATCTGGCGCAATCAGGCCAGCGCGCGCGCCGCCTTCAATGGTCATGTTGCAAACGGTCATGCGGCCTTCCATCGACAAGTCCCGAATGGCTTCGCCACAAAACTCAATGACTGAACCTGTGCCGCCTGCTGTGCCAATTTCGCCGATGATGGCGAGGATGATGTCTTTGGCGGTGGAATGCTTGGCCAGCTTGCCATTCACTTCGACTTTCATATTCTTGGCTTTTTTCTGGATCAGCGTTTGCGTGGCCAGCACGTGTTCTACTTCCGATGTGCCGATACCGTGCGCTAAAGCGCCAAATGCACCGTGGGTCGAGGTGTGGCTGTCGCCGCAGACAATTGTGGTGCCAGGAAGTGTGAAGCCTTGTTCAGGGCCTACCACATGCACAATGCCTTGGCGTTTATCCATTTCGTCAAAATAGGTAATGCCAAATTCTTTTGCGTTGTTGGCCAGCGCCTCAACCTGCAAACGGCTTTCGGTTTCGGCAATGCCTTTAGAGCGATCGGTGGTGGGCACGTTATGATCAACGACGGCAAGTGTCTTTTCCGGATGGCGCACTTTACGCCCCGTCATGCGCAAGCCTTCGAATGCTTGAGGGGAGGTGACTTCATGGACAAGATGACGATCAATATAAAGAAGGCACGTGCCATCATCAGCTTGATGAGCCACATGATCATCCCAGATCTTATCATATAAAGTGCGTGCTTTTGCCATTTGAACATCTCTTTACTAAACATCCTCCCGCTTCAGGGGGAGGTGCCCAAAAA
>JAYTSN010000030.1:0-2316 GCA_043745625.1 Aestuariivirga sp.
CAACCCGTTTGCGATTGGTTATCCCATACCTCTTAAGACGAGGTAAATTATGAGTAATCTCTAGGCATCACAGACAAGAGCTTTGCGTCCTGGAAGGGATTCGAACCCCTGACCCCCGGTTTAGGAAACCGGTGCTCTATCCTGCTGAGCTACCGAGACTTAAAATGCCGTTGCGTTTTGCTTCCCTAGCACAGCATCCGCCCAAACATCCACCCCAAACTGGTACTAGGCCCAGATGGTGCCAGCGCTATAAGGGGGCATATCTCAATCCGGAGTTTCTCCTCATGAAAATGACCACTGAAGAAGCCTTTGTAAAAGTGTTGCAAATGCACGGCATCGAGCATGCCTTTGGCATTATCGGTTCGGCCTTCATGCCGATTTCGGATATTTTTCCAAAAGCTGGCATCACCTTCTGGGATTGTGCGCATGAAGGCTCGGGCGGCATGATGGCGGACGGATTTACGCGCGCGTCTGGCAAGATGTGCATGATGATTGCTCAGAATGGCCCGGGTATTACAAATTTTGTGACGCCGGTCAAAACGGCTTATTGGAACCACACACCGCTCCTGTTGGTCACGCCGCAAGCTGCAAACAAAACCATTGGGCAGGGCGGTTTCCAGGAAGTGGAACAGATGGCGCTGTTTAAGGATATGGTTTGCTATCAGGAAGAAGTGCGCGACCCATCGCGTGTCGCCGAAGTTTTGAACCGCGTCATCCTGAATGCCAAGCGCCATTCGGCACCTGCGCAAATCAATGTTCCGCGCGATTATTTTACGCAAGTCATTGATATTGATCTGCCAGCGATTGTTGAGTTTGAGCGCCCAGTGGGTGGTGAAGATGCTGTTGCTGCCGCCGCCAAGCTTTTATCAGGTGCGAAATTTCCGGTAATTTTAAATGGAGCAGGTGTGGTGCTGGCGGGCGCTATTCCTGCATCGCAAGCTTTGGCTGAGCGTTTGAGTGCGTCAGTGTGTGTTGGCTATCAGCACAATGATGCGTTCCCTGGTTCGCATCCTCTCTTTGCAGGGCCATTGGGTTATAATGGTTCGAAGGCTGCCATGGAACTCATTCAACAGGCTGACGTGGTGTTGGCATTGGGCACGCGGCTTAATCCGTTTTCCACGTTGCCGGGTTATGGTCTCGATTATTGGCCTAAGTCTGCGCAGATTATTCAGGTTGATATCAACCCCGCACGCATTGGTCTCACCAAAAAAGTAGCTGTGGGCATTGTGGGCGACGCCAAAAAAGTGGCAACATCGATCTTGGCAAAACTTATGCCATCGGCTGGGGATCATGATCGCCAAGCACGCCAAGATTTAATTTCGACAACCAAATCGCGCTGGGCACAGCAGCTTTCATCGATGGATCATGAGAATGATGATCCGGGCACCACATGGAATGAACGCGCCCGCGCCGCCAAACCAAAATGGATGAGCCCACGCATGGCTTGGCGCGCCATTCAATCGGCCTTGCCACGCGAAGCCATTATCTCTTCAGACATCGGCAACAACTGCGCCATTGGAAATGCTTATCCAACATTTGATGCAGGCCGCAAATATCTGGCGCCCGGTTTGTTCGGCCCTTGCGGCTACGGCTTGCCATCAATTGTGGGCGCTAAGATTGGCTGTCCTGATGTGCCCGTTGTTGGCTTTGCAGGAGATGGCGCATTTGGTATCGCGGTGACAGAGCTCACTGCCATTGGCCGCAAAGAATGGCCAGCGATTACCATGATCGTGTTCCGCAATTATCAATGGGGTGCAGAAAAGCGCAACTCCATCTTGTGGTATGCTGATAACTTTGTCGGAACCGAGCTTGATCCTGAAGTGTCTTACGCTGGCATTGCCACAGCCTGTGGTTTGATTGGCGTCCGAGCCCGCACGATGGAAGAGCTGACGGCAGCCTTGCATAAGGCGATTGAAGTTCAAATGAAGCACGGCAAGACGACTTTGATTGAAGTGATGCTCAATCAGGAACTGGGCGAGCCGTTTAGACGCGACGCAATGAAGAAGCCGGTTGAGGTGGCGGGGATTCGGAAAGAGGATATGAGGGTGCAGGCGGGGGCTTAGCTACTTTTAGCAATTAGCTATATTTATTATATTAGAGAGTGTTTGACGGACTCTAAAATACTTGGAGTGATTGAACTTGCAAACAAAATATCTGAATAGATATGAAGAACTCGAGGCAGATATTGCCAAACACTTTTTTCGCGAGCAGACAGCATAACACTAGACAGTGTCCTTGAATTGAATCTCCGTTAACCAAGTTGTGGGTATGTGGGGTGGAAGGAGACCTCCATGTCTGATTTGCGGCGTCATGATT
>JAYTSN010000031.1:0-2315 GCA_043745625.1 Aestuariivirga sp.
CACGCCTTCACGCTTAAAATATTCCAACGTGTCGTGCATGAAACCCATGTTCCACTTAAAACCAAAACCCAATCCCCCCGTATTGGTTGGTCTTGAAACCCCTGGAAATGCTGTTGATTCTTCTGCGATGGTCATGATGCCTGGGTGCTGGCCATAGCTTTCATGGTTCATGCGCTGGAGGAATGCGATGGCTTCAAGGTTTTCGCGCCCGCCATATTGGTTGGGAATCCACTCACCCTCTTTGCGTGAGTAATCGAGGTAAAGCATAGAGGCCACAGCATCGACCCGCAGACCATCAAGGTGATAACGCTCTAACCAAAAAAGTGCGTTGTTGAGCAGAAAGCTGATCACTTCCTTGCGGCCAAAATTATAAATCGCAGTGTTCCAATCAGGATGGAAACCTTGGCGCGGGTCTTCATGTTCATAGAGCGATGTGCCGTCGAATTTCGCTAGTCCGTGCTGATCAGTTGGGAAATGGGCAGGCACCCAATCTAAAATTACCCCAATATCTGCAGCGTGGGCTTTGTCGACAAATCGCGCAAAGCCCTCAGGATCACCAAACCTGGATGTGGGTGCAAATAGGCCGGTCGGCTGATAGCCCCAAGATGGATCGTAGGGATGTTCAGTGATTGGCAGGAGTTCAATGTGCGTGAAGCCCATGTCTTTGACGTAACCAAGCAATTGATCAGCCAGTTCATCATAGCTAAGAAAGCCATCACCATCTTTCTTTCGCCATGAACCCAAATGAACTTCATAGATACTGATGGGAATGCGGCGCTTATCAGGGGCCACGCGAGCCTTCAGATAGTCGGCATCAGACCAATTGAAATTATCAGTTCTTGCAACGTGCGAAGCAGTGTTGGGGCGCAGGTCTGCAGCAAATCCATAAGGATCAGATTTGAGTGGCAGAAGTGTGCCGTCACTGCTGATCAATTCATATTTGTAAGCTTGGCCCTCGTGGACATTGGGGATAAATATTTCCCACACACCCACTTCCAATCGCTTGCGCATCACATGCAGGCGGCCATCCCAGCTGTTAAAATCTCCGACGACTGAAACACGCTGCGCATTTGGTGCCCAAACAGCAAAATGAACGCCCTCCACCCCCTCCATTTTCAGAAGGTGTGCACCCAACTTGTCGAAAAGGCGCAAGTGATTGCCTTCGGCCATAAAATAATCATCTTGAGGACCAAGTACAGGGCCTATCGAATACGCATCTGAAACGATCCAGCTGCCGTCGGCGTTGCTGCAAGCAAATTGCAGCACCTGTTGTTTTTCAGCTTTGATTGAACCTTCAAAAAAACCAGATGGATGACGACGCACAAGTTCGCCCAAGATTTTTCCATCAAGGGATTGGGCGATGACGTGTTCGGCACCGGGGATAAACGCGCGCGCAACTTTGGTTTTGCCGCTGCTGTGCAAGCCTAGAATTTTAAATGGATCAGCGTGTTTACCGTTTACGATGGCTTCAATTTCAGGGCCGCTGGTTTTCCATTTTGGTTCGGCCATCGTAATTTTATTCCTCAGCTCACAGGCACATTCCAAATTTCCTTGGCATATTCTCGGATTGTGCGATCCGAGGAGAACCATCCCATGTGAACTGTATTCTGAATTGCTTGATACGTCCAGCCATCCCGGTTCAACCACAATTCAGAGACTTTGCTCTGGGTTTTTAAATAATCGTCAAAGTCCGAACCGACCATGAACCAATCGCCGTTGTAAATCGAATTGATGATGGGTTGATAGAGCGTCGTGTCGCCGCCAGAAAATACACCCTGCCCCAAGGCTTTTAATACATCACGCAATTGGGGTGATGACTCAATGACGCTGTGGCCGTCAACACCTGCGTTGCGCCGCTCTGTCACTTCCTTGGCGGTTAATCCGAAAATAAAAATATTGTCTGAGCCTACATGTTCGAGCATTTCAACATTGGCACCGTCTAATGTTCCAATCGTCAACGCACCATTCAATCCGAATTTCATGTTGCCCGTGCCAGAAGCTTCCATGCCCGCCGTGGAGATCTGTTCTGAGAGATCAGTGGCGGGCACGATTATTTCCGCAAGACTGACATTGTAATTCGGAAGGAAAACAACTTTCAACTTATCACCGATGGCGGGGTCGTTGTTTACGACATTTGCAACGTCATTAACCAACTTAATGATCAGCTTGGCTTGGGCATAGCTTGCGGCGGCTTTGCCAGCGAAGATTTTTACCCTCGGTGCAAAGTTGCCATTGGGTTGCGCCTTGATTGCGAGGTAGTGCGAAATTGTTTCAAGAATGTTGAGAAGTTGGCGCTTGTATTCATGAATGCGCTT
>JAYTSN010000032.1:0-2315 GCA_043745625.1 Aestuariivirga sp.
GTAACTTGGCGCACTTCATACCATACAAACCCATCACCAATTGAAAGCGCGTCATTATCCAAACCAACGTCGCTTGCATAAGCCGCCTTTAAAACTTCTGGCTTTGAAGCAATAACAACATCTTTGCCCGCTTGGTCGAATCCCACGGCACTGACAGCCTGAACAACCAAAAGCGGAAGCCCTACACTTTTGGCAATCTCTTCGAACTTCTGTTGTTTGCCGCGCGCATCTTCAACATCATTGTAAGTCGTCTGAATTTCATCGTGTGCCTTATCAAGCTGCAAGCGTTTTGTGAGCTCAGGTTTCACTTCATCAACGGTGGATTGTTTTTCAGGCACAACTCTAACGGCCTTCAAAAGCGCAATGGCCAAACTGCCTTCAACCGGATCGCTCACAGTACCTTCTTTCAAACCGAAAGCGGCATCGGAAATTTTCGAATCCAGAAAATCACCCTTCGTCTGATCTTTCAAAAGAATATCGGCTTCCTTAGCGCCCATCTCAGTTGCAATCTTCATAAAATCTTCACCAGCAGCAATCCGAGCTTTGGCTTTCTTGGCATCATCAAGCGATTTGAAAACCAGTTGCAAAATATCACGTTTTTCGGGAGTGAAATAATCGCCCTGAAATTTTTCATAACCAGCCTTAAGCTCTTCAGGTGTGATTGATATCTTCGCCGCGATATCGGCAGGGTCAACTTTCATCACGGCAATCGAACGATATTCAGGTGCGGTGTAAGCTGCTGGAGCAGCCTCGTAGGCCTTCTTCAATTCTGCGTCCGTTGACGGCGTTACATCTGCTTCCGTTGCCGTCACCACAAAATATTTCGCATCGCGCGATTGCCCACCAAATTGGGCAACTGCCAAATTAAAAGTCTGAGGAAGTTTAAGTTCAGTTGCGGCAACACTTGTCACAGCTGAAAAAAGCTGACCCTGGCGCTCACGACCAACAAATCCTTCTTCACTCAAACCATTGGTCTGCAACACGCGCCGATAAGTGGCGGGATCAAATTTGCCGGCACTATCTTGAAACGCCTTGTTATAAAAAATACCATCGCGAATTGTGTTATCAGAAATCGCCAAATTCAATTTCGTGCGCTGGGCATCAATGGCCGCATTGGCAATCAGATTATCCAACACTTGTTTATCAAGCCCAAGCTTATGAGCTTCATCGATTGTAACGTTTTGCCCTGATTGTTGGGAAATCTGTTTCAGCTGTCTTTGCAGTGCCGCGGTATAATCAGTGGCCAAAATTGTTCGATTGCCAACCTTTGCCATATCCTTGGGCCCCAAGCCCCAGCTCACCAGACTGCGGAGATCATCAGCGAAATTGGTCGACACATCCTTGATGCCCCAAATACTGAAGCTCAAAACCAAAAGCGCCATCAAAACCTTAGCGACCCAACCTTTGGCCGCATTGCGCATCGTTTCGAGCATAGTTATTCCTTTCAACAGTTAGGGTGCGGGCAAAAACAAATAGCCCGAATTGAACATAGGTAACCGCATTTGTTCTCGCAAGTGCGGCATGTGTTTGCTATGAAGCCCGCCGAACCGAAGAACAAGAGGAAAATATGGCATCGCAAACAATTAAGCCAATGGTCGCTGGCAACTGGAAAATGAATGGCACAACCGCCAATCTGAAGGAGCCGCGTCTGCTGGCTGGCATGTTGCGCGGCGTGAAGCTGAAATGCGATGTCATGGTCTGCCCGCCAGCAACGCTCATCCGCCGTGTTAAAGCCGTCATGAAGGGGAGCATGATCAAAGCTGGAGGGCAAGATTGCCACGCAGCAGTATCAGGCGCACACACGGGCGATATTTCAGCTGACATGTTGAAAGACGCAGGCGCCATTGCCGTTATTGTTGGCCACAGCGAACGCCGCACCAACCATAAAGAAACCGACGCAAAGGTCGCCGCCAAAGCCCAAGCCGCCCACAAAGCAGGCATCAACGCCATCATCTGCGTTGGTGAGACTTTGGACGAACGCAAAGGCGGCAAAACGCTTGCGGTTCTCACCTCCCAGATCAAAGCCTCAGTTCCTGCTGGCTGCACCGCTGGCAACACTGTCATTGCATACGAACCCGTCTGGGCCATCGGCACAGGCCTCACGCCCACAGTAGCCGAAATCGCCGAAGCCCACGCCCATATCCGCCAGGAGCTTGTTGGCGTTATGGCAGAGGAGGGCGCTAAAACCCGCATTTTGTACGGCGGTTCCGTAAAACCAACCAACGCTGTGGAGCTGATGGGCATCGCCAATGTGAACGGCGCGCTGGTGGGGGGTGCGAGTTTGAAGGCCGTGGACTTCATCGGGATTATCAAGG
>JAYTSN010000033.1:0-6797 GCA_043745625.1 Aestuariivirga sp.
GTGGGCGTCGTCAGACGTGCTCGAAGCAGGCAAATTGCATTTTTTTTATCAGCCTGATTTATCGACCTCTATAGAAATTTTGGCTGTTACATCGCAAGGCCAATATGACGCTGTAGTTGCTGCAGCTACTTTCATTCCCAAACATGCTGTTTTCAAGTCAGGTGGTGTGCGCATCGGTGCGGGCACTGGTAACATGGCAAGTAACTCGTGGGGCGGGGCTGGCGGGCAAGGCGGAATTGCACCCCTCATGAATACGCCTGGTTTTAATAGTCGCGCCACGGCGCAGATGGTATTTAAAGCACTGCTCCGTGTGCGGCCCAATCTGCCTGTCGAGAAACTGCATAACCGCGTGCTTGCGGGTGAATTTGATACCGGGCGAAACCTGCGCGAATATCCCACTGAAAAACTGGAAGGCCAAACATTCGCAATTGTAGGATTCGGCAACATCGGCAGCGAAGTGGCGCGCATTGCGCATGTGTTTGGTATGAGCGTAAAAGTTTTTGCGCGTGAACATCACCGTGCGAAAATTGAAGCGCAAGGATATGAATTTGCCAGCACTGTTGTTCAAGCTGCAAAACATGCTAATGTATTAAGTGTTCACGTGGGGCTGGGAGCATTAAACATCACCACGCAAAGTTATGCCAATGCGGGATTAATTAGTGATGCAGTTTTGAATGCACTTAACCCTGGTGCTGTTGTCATTAATTATGATCGCGGCGAAATTTTGGATGTGGAAGCGCTGGAGCGCGCACTGGAAATTAAACAAGTTAGCTATTCAGCCATTGATGCTGATCTCTTCAAAGATGTCGAAACAGGCGCGTTGTCTGGGCCGATGGTGCCATATATCCCTTTGGCTAAACGCTTCCCCGGTAAGCTTGAGCTTTTGCCACATGCCGCTGCGGATACAGATCATCCTTCGCGTGTTGCCGGTGCAAAGCAAGCTGTTGACCAAATATTTTCTGCTGTCCAACTTAAACGCATCACGAACCTCAAAGGCGATTTGCCAGTGGGTTACTCAAACGCAGGGTTAAAGAGCGGAATTGGAAACTTTTAGCCCTCGCAAAATTAATTAGGCACTTTTGCTGGAACCTTAATCAGACTTCTTCGTTTACATCTTGCGATCGTCTCAAATGGTCGCACATTGAAATCAAAATTTAAATTCGGAAGCGAGGATACAATGAACAAGCTTACACTTACATGTCTATTGGCCCTTACGGCTGCGTCATTCTCCGTGGCACCTGCAATGGCTGATCAAAAAATTCGTGAATCAAAATATTGCATGTCCGCACCAATGGATCCACAATGTATGGATGATAAGATGTTGGAAATGCGCAAAGGCATGATGGGTTTTACACAAAAGTTGGCAATACAAAACCGTTCTAAATATTGCAAAGAATCAGGCAAGGGCGATCCAATTTGCGGTGATGCGTTCACCAACAGCAACTTTGGCTACGATCCAGCCGCAAACTAATATTACAAGAGAACCCTGGTCACCTGTGATTGGGGTTCACTTTTTTGTTTGGTATGTTGAAATAAGTTGCGCGTCTGATTGGTGTTGCCAAATCTGTAACATTAAAACGCATTCAGTTGGTTGATCGTGTTAATGTAGGTCTTTGTGCTACGCGAAACTTATTGTTGTTCGAGCTGGCCTGATAGCATTATCTTTTACTTGGCCAACGCAGAATCATTCACATTGACCTCTGCTCAACCTTGGCTGAGCTCATCAATTCAAAAGCATCACATCACTTAAGTCATTGAAAAATAATGGTGCCGGCTGCAGGATTCGAACCCGCGACCCCCTGATTACAAATCAGGTGCTCTACCAACTGAGCTAAGCCGGCCGAAGCAGTTGCTTCCGCGAAGTCCTCTTAATCCATTTGGCCCTGTAAGTGCAACACCCGTTTCATCGATCCAGATCGGCTGGTCAATTGTTTCAATTTGAGACAGCTGGTGAAGGTTTTTTTAACTAGGGGAATTGCAAATGTCTCACTCTCGGAAATTAATGATAATGGCGCTCGCTGCCACGAGCATCGTAGGTTTTATGTCACTCGATGCAACCGCTGGTAAGCGCAGCGTTGATCCCGAAATTCCAACACCGGATTATACGCCACCAGACGCTCCGACAATTCCTGGTGGCGTTGGTGACGGCAAAAATACCTCACCAACATCGCCAACACCTCCGATGACGGGTGGCGAACCCATGAACCATGGCGACGGCGGCCCGAACGGTGCTGGCGGCCCATATGGTGGTGGCCGTGGCCAAACATTTAATTTCCGCTACAACAATGCGTATCGCGGTGTGGCTTGCTACACAGGTTACGGCATTGTTATTGTTCGCGATATTCGCGATTGCAGAGCACAAGGCCAACGCCGCGTGGTCATTAATGGTGGTCGTACGCAAAATTACGGAAATACGGGCGGTTATGCTTACGGCGGCGGTTACCAGATTGGAAATGGCGGCTATGCGACTGGTGGTGGTTATGCCACGGGCGGCGGCTTTGGGTATGGCTATCCACAACCGACCGTTCGTTACTACACGCGCGCGAGCCGTGCTGCTGTGATGCAGGCTCAGAAACGTGCTCGTCGCGCAGATCAAAGTTATAACGCAGGTTATGGTTATTCATATCCACAACCGATCGTTCGTTACTTTAAGCCTTCAAGCCGTGCAGCTGTGATGCAGGCTCAGAAACGTGCTCGTCGCGCAGATCAAAGTTATGGCGCAGGTTATGGTTATGACAATGGCGGTTATACCGGCGGCGGATATGGCACAAGCTTAGGCGGCTATTATGATAATGGTGGCTATGCTCCAGGCTACGGCGATGCGACCATCGGTGGCAGCGTTTCCTATAACGGTGGCGCTGCATATGGATACGGAGCGCAAGCAGGCTACAGCCAAGGTATGGCGAATGGATATGCTAAGCGCCGCCTCAAGCGCGGCATGCGTCCCCATGGTGCCCAAGGTTATGGCTATGGTTTTAACAATGGTTACGGCTCAGGATATGGTTTAAATTCTGGCTTTGGTGACGGTTTTGGCTATGGCGGCACCGTTGTTCATTATGGTCCCGTAATCACCAAGGACGGCGCTTACTAACATCACAGTTCCGATTTATCGGGACGGCGAAGGAAAGGGGAGTGGAGCAATCCACTTCCTTTTTCTTTTGTAAGCTTAGTGCGCCAACGCATAAAGCGAAACAGCGCAGGCGATTGACACGTTCAAACTTTTGATCACGCCGGGCATATCAATGCGCGCCACTTCGTGACAGGTTTTGGCTGTGAGTTGACGAAGGCCCTTGCCTTCAGCACCCAACACCAAAGCAAGTGGGCGCATCTTGGCCACATTGGCCATATCGACCTCTGCATCGGAATCAAGGCCGACCAAATGGAACCCGTAGCCAATCAATTCATCCATAGCGCGGGCCAGATTGGTTACCGTTACATAAGGCACATGTTCATAGGCACCTGATGCCGCTTTAAAGAATACGCCACTTGCTTCGGCCGAATGGCGCGCTGTTACAACAACAGCTGAAACATTAAATGCTGCGCAAGAGCGCATGATGGCACCGACGTTGTGTGGATCAGTCACTTGATCAAGCAACACAATTAACCCGTCACGCGATACTTCATCGAGGCGTGGCTGATGCAAAGGTTTAACTTCAAGGATGATGCCTTGGTGCACGGCATCTGCTGATTTCAACATATGATCAAGCAGGCGAGGATGAACGATTTCAGGAGTGATGGTCACGCTCGGCGCATCTTCCTTCAAGCGCAGGAAAGCATTTTCGGTGCACCATAGATTGACTGGTTTGCGCTTGGTATTCTTCAGCGCCTCTGTCACAGGGTGTGCGCCGTAGATCAAATCATTTTCAGGGTTGGCCACCAGAACGCGCTCAGGAGTACGCGGTGTTAGTGGTTTACCAGACCTCTGAACTTCCTTGGCTTTTTGTACGCCAAGGGCAGGGGTGTTGCGGTAGAATGGCTTTTTGCCAAACGTTTTGCTGGTGCGCGGATTTGTGGGTTTTGTTGACATGAGGCCTCTATAGCGCAAGATTTTTCAAAAACTAGCGGAAATGCTGCCACCCTGTTGCCTCGATTGCGAAATAAGGCTAGGTGCACCCCGTCCTAATTTGGAGAGAAAGATGAACCGATTCCTGATTTCACTTGTGGCCCTATCGGCCTTGGCAGCGCCTGCGATGGCCGCCAGTCTAAAAGTTGATACGTCAAAAAACTGCAGCTTCACCATTGAAATGATGCCAGATTTGGCACCAAAGCATGTGGCGCAAATTACCAAGCTCGCTGCTTCGGGCTTTTACAATGGTATTGTATTTCACCGGGTGATTGATGGCTTTATGGCTCAAACGGGTGACCCAACGGGCACCGGCACTGGCAATTCAAAAGAACCAAATATTGACGCTGAATTTTCCAAGAAGCCGTTCGTTCGTGGCACGGTGGGCATGGCGCGCACCAATGAGCCGAACTCAGCGAACAGCCAATTTTTTGTGATGTTTGCCGATGGCGCATTCCTCAATGGCCAATACACCGTTTGGGGCCATGTGGACGGCGAAGGCATGAAGTGCGTTGATCAAATCAACAAAGGCGAACCGCCTGCAAATCCAGATAAAATGACAAAGGTAACAGTGCAATAATGGCTGATCTCGAAAATACACTTTATGTTGACCTTGAAAAAGGTCGTGTGACCATTGAGCTGTTGCATAAGCTGGCCCCTGGCCATGTGGCCCGCATCAAGGAATTGGCGCGTGAGAAATTTTACGATGGCGTGGTGTTTCACCGTGTGATTGAAGGCTTTATGGCCCAGGGTGGCGATCCAACGGGAACCGGCATGGGCGGCTCGAAGAAGCCTGATCTTAAAGCTGAGTTTTCTAAGGAGCCACATGTGCGCGGCATATGTTCGATGGCGCGTTCGTCCTCTCCGAACTCGGCCAACAGCCAATTCTTTATCTGCTTTGGCGACGCGAAGTTCCTCGACAATCAATATACGGCGTGGGGACGAGTAACCGATGGGATGGATATTGTCGATAAGCTGAAGCGCGGCGAACCACCAAAGAACCCAGATAAGATCGTGACCATGCGGGTTGCCGCTGACGCTGCTTAATTTTTACGTCATTGATCGGCGACGAGGCTCCTAAACTATGCGCGTTGCCGATTTTGATTTTGAACTGCCGCCGGAGAATATTGCACTTCGGCCTGTAAGCCCGCGTGAATCCGCCAAGCTTCTGGTAGTTCAGAATAGTGCATTTGCCGATCTGCGTGTGGGTGATTTGCCTGGCCAATTGCGGCGCGGGGATCTTTTTATTTTCAATAATACGAAAGTAATTCCGGCAGCGTTGTCGGGTGTTCGGATCGGGCGGCTTGGCACAACGCCGAAGATTGAAGCGTTGCTGCATTTGCGAATTGGTGGCGATCAGTGGAAGGCTTTTGTGAAGCCGGCAAAAAAATTGCAACAGGGCGACACGGTTCAATTTGGTACTTTAAGCGCTATTGTTGACGAAAAAGGCGAGGCAGGCGAGGTTACTTTTCGCTTTCCTGTTTCAGGTTCCGAATTAGACATTGCTCTCACTCAGGTCGGGCGCGTTCCGCTGCCGCCCTATATTGAATCCAAGCGTGCGCAGGATTTGCAAGATAAGTCTGACTATCAAACTGTTTATGCCGAAAAGGCGGGAGCAGTTGCAGCACCCACGGCGGGTTTGCACTTCACACCAGATTTGATGAGTTCGCTGCAAGCTGCTGGAATCGAATCAGAATTTGTTACACTACATGTAGGCGCTGGTACATTCTTGCCTGTAAAAGCAGAAGACACAACAAATCACAAAATGCACGCCGAATGGGGCGAAGTATCGGTTGAGACTTTGAATCATATTCAAGCCGTAAAGGCCTCTGGTTGCAGGGTAATTGCCGTTGGATCAACGTCGTTGCGTTTGCTTGAGAGTGCAGCGGGAAAGCCGTTTTCTGGCACTACCGATATTTTTATCACACCCGGATACAAATTTAACACCGTGGACGGCTTGATGACCAACTTCCATCTGCCGCGTTCCACATTGTTTATGTTGGTCTGCGCATTTGCAGGGACTGACACGATGAAAGCGGCCTATGCCCACGCTATTGCACAAAATTATCGGTTCTATTCCTATGGCGATGCCAGCCTGCTATGGCCCCAAGAATGAAAAATGCCATGACCCAAGAATTCGGATTTACGCTTCATAAAAAAGATGGTTTGGCACGGCGCGGCACGGTCCACACTGGGCGCGGCGACATT
Organism: Aestuariivirga sp.; assembly: GCA_043745625.1. GTDB lineage: Bacteria > Pseudomonadota > Alphaproteobacteria > Rhizobiales > Aestuariivirgaceae > Aestuariivirga. The sequence goes on from JAYTSN010000033.1 coordinate 6,272, forward strand.
CGCACGCCTGCCTTTATGCCGGTGGGCACAGTGGGAACGGTAAAGGGGCTTTATCTTAATCAAGTGAAAGAAACGGGTGCCGATATTATTTTGGGCAACACTTATCATTTGATGTTGCGTCCCGGTGCTGAACAAGTGGCCAAGCTTGGTGGTCTTCATAAGTTTATCGGATGGGAGGGGCCAATTTTAACCGACTCCGGCGGCTTTCAAATTATGTCGCTGTCGAAGATCCGCAAGATCAAAGAAACGGGTGCCACCTTCCAATCGCATATCGATGGCCGCAAATATGAACTCACACCTGAGCGTGCGATGGAAATTCAGCGCCTGCTTGGTTCAGATATTCAGATGCAGCTTGATCAATGTCTCGAGCTTCCGCATTCTGAAGCAGAGGGCGAGAAAGCCATGGAGCTTTCGCTGCGTTGGGCTGCACGGTCTCGCACCGCGTTTGGCTCGCAACCTGGCCGAGGAAATTTTGGCATTGTGCAGGGTGGCACCAATGAACGGCTGCGTTTGAAGAGTGCCGATG
>JAYTSN010000034.1:0-2312 GCA_043745625.1 Aestuariivirga sp.
GGCATGGATTTCATATCAGGTGGCGTTTCCATAATGCCGCCAACGCCGGCCTTGCCGACGTTCAAGACGGTATAGCCTGGAAATTGTTCAGACGAGCTCCAGCCCACAACTGCACTGTAAAATTTCTTTGCTGACTCAACGTCGGGAGTCGTCAAGTCATGCCAGATAAATGGATTTTGCATTTTAGTCCTCCTGTGGCTGTTGAAAAAGAAGTTCAATATAGCGACGCAGATGCACGATCATGTCATCAGCAAGCGTCACATCATTTTTGGCTTTCGCCAAAACAAACGCCCCCTGTATTGAGGCTTGCGTAAACAGCGCTAAACTTTTGGGTAACCATGTAGCGTTCGGCACATGTTTGAATTTTGCCGCAATAATTATGACTTCAATATTTTCGGCATGTGAAGCGATACCTTCAAAACATGCGGCGCGAATAGCTGGGCTCGATTCAAATTTTTCTTGGGCCATTGTTCCGAGAAAACATGTGCATTCCGGCAAACTGCGCCCCACCAGTAATTGGCGGCGAAATTCGACATAGCCAATCAACTGATCGAGAGGGTCTTCAAACTTGTTGTACTCAGCGTCAGCAAAAACCTGGGACGTAACCGCTGTCCAAAATTGCGTGGCCTCCACAGCCAATTGTTCCTTGGTCGCAAAATGGTGGAAGAATGCGCCTTTGGTTACATTAGCCTGCCGACACAAATCATCTACCGATGTGGCGTCGTATCCCGTGCGGCGCACGAGGTTGAGAGCGGCGCCGAGAAGTCGAGTTTTTGTTCCAACTTGTTCCACGCTAACAACATACCAACTGGTTGGTATTTGTCAAGTGTAATCTCGGAATTTCTCAAAATCGTTTAAATCAATAATTAAATGAGCAACTTATTCAGTGCCCGACCATGGCCCATGGAATGTACCTTCTTCTCCAATGCGCTCAAAACCATGTGCGCCAAAGAAATCGCGCTGCGCCTGGATAAGATTGGCCGTACCCCGCGCTTGGCGGTAGGCGTCGAAATAACTGAGCGCATTTGAAAGTGCGGGAGCAGGTGCACCAACCAGTGCTGCCTGAGCAACAACCGCGCGGAGTGAGCCGTGGGACTCCTTCATCATCTTCATGAAAGCTGGCGCCATCAATAAGTTTCCTTTGCCGCCAGATTTCACGAAGGCTTGCGTAATCAGCCCCAAGAACTGCGAACGAATAATGCAGCCCGCTCGCCAGATTTTGGCAACGGTGCCCAAAGGCAAATTCCATTTGAATTCATTCGAAGCCTGCTCCATCACCGCAAAGCCTTGCGCATAAGCCGCAATCTTTCCGGCATAAAGAGCAGATTCCAACTGGCGCAAAAATGCAGCTTTGGATTTCGGCGCGATTTTTTTGCGTGGCAACTTATAAGCTTTTTCAGCGACGCCGCGCTCGACCTTCATTGAAGATAAAACCCGCGCATCCACGGCCGCTTCAATGGTTGAAGCCGAAACACCCATAGTCTGCGCTTCAATCACCGCCCATTTGCCTGTACCTTTTTGTCCGGCCCGGTCAAGAATAACATCCACAATCGGCTTTTTAGCTTTCGCATCGATCACCGATAAAACTTCCGCAGTAATTTCGATCAGATATGAATTGAGACGGCCCGTATTCCATTTCTCAAACACAGCGGCAATCTCAGCAGCCTTCATGCCCAGCCCATCGCGCATCAGTCCATAAACTTCTGAGATCATTTGCATATCAGCATATTCAATGCCGTTGTGAATCGTCTTCACAAAATGGCCAGCGCCATTTTCGCCAAGCCAAGCAGAGCAGGGCTCTTTTTTATATTTGGCAGCAACCGCATCAAGAATTTTCTCAATGCGCTTGTAAGATTCTTCTTTCCCGCCAACCATGATGGCAGGGCCATGACGCGCACCTTGCTCGCCACCAGAAATGCCCATGCCGATATAGATAAGGCCAGAATCCTCAAGCTCTTTAAAGCGGCGCATGGTATCTCGGAAATTTGCATTGCCTGAATCAATTATGATATCGTGCTTGGACAATCTATCGCGCAGCAGACGAATTTCATTGTCCACCGGCTCACCAGCCTTGATCAAAATAATAATTGGACGAGGCGGACGGATGGCGGCAACCAGTTCATCAAGATTGTCGCAGGGGATAATGTTTTCAGCCAGTTTTCCTGCATGATTAAAAAACTTTTGGATGACATCGCGGGTGCGGTTATAGACAGCGACCTTGAAGCCCTTCTCGGCAATGTTCAAAGCAAGGTTTGAACCCATCACGCCCAAACCAATCAAACCAATGTCTGCCTGTGCCATTTATCATTTTC
>JAYTSN010000035.1:0-2310 GCA_043745625.1 Aestuariivirga sp.
CCGCCGTGCGTGCTGAAATTACGCGGATGTGGATGGAAGCGAGCCGTGCCGGAAAAGTGAAAGTCGCTGCATTACGATCTTCAGATTTTTATGGCCCCGGCGTGTTGCTCTCGCTAATTGGCGAAGCAGGGTTTGGCGCTTTGGCCAAAGGCAAAACTGCTCAACTTGTTATGGCGCCAGACCTGCAACATGATTTCACCTATGTGCCCGACATTGCGCGCGCCGCTATGACTTTGCTTGAAGCCCCTGATAAAGATTATGGCCAAGCCTGGCATGTGCCCAATGCACCTACTAAAACTCCGCGTGAAATAATTGCACTGGCCGCAGCAAGTTTGAATGTTGCGCCAAAACTTTCAGCGATCCCCAAGTTCTTACTGCCAGTCATTGGTTTGTTCGTACCCTTTCTGCGAGAGTTCAGGGAAATGAATCATCAGAATTATAAAGATTACCGTGTAGACTCTTCAAAGTTTGCTGCGCGGTTCTGGTCGGATGCAACGCCATTTGAAGTGGGCGTGCCTGCAGCTGCAAAATCATTTATCTAAGCGGATTGCCTTATAAATGGCCGACCTTAAGCAACTTTCGCTAAATCCGGCTTGGACTCAACGTCTAAGCTTGGTTCGACCACAACACTCGTTGGACTTTGCAGTGGCACGCCGTTTTCGGCTTTGTCCCAAGCAAGGGCAACTGTCCTGATTGTCGGCGGAACAATACTGATCAATCTCCGCAAAACATAATTATGTTTGGCGACACTCGGTGAAGCGAGGTAACAAAGATAAACCGTTTTAACTTTGTCCTTTTCCAAATTCAAAACTTTGCCGGGAGAAATCGCATCTTGTGGCAACATGCGGTGCGGAACGTTGCGCAATTTTAATAGAGCAGAAAACGCCAAGCTTGCTCCAAAGTTCAAAACACCAGGTGGCGATATTAAAACGGTGTCACCTGTTTCATTCTCGTTTGCGTCTTCAGATGGTATCAGATCATCCAATATTTCAGAGAATGTATGAACCACTGATGTTTCGCGTTCTGGAGTCAAGGCTTTGCGTGAGACGTCATGATTGGCTAGCATTAGACTTGGGATTGCAACCTCGCTGATAAAATTCTCAAGATGCTTGTCACGCACATAATCATCAGCAAGTTGCGACCCTTCAACGGCGTCAGACGCTAGCAGACGCTGATAGAGCATATGATCAGGTGTTAGAACAGCCTCGCTTCCCAACAACACATCTAAAAAGTTCAAAGCTTCAATATTGCGTCCCAGCACCAAAACACCAACTGTCATCGGCGTTGCCAGAATAAGACCGATGGGCCCCCAGAGCGCTGTCCAAAATGTTGCAGAAGCCACAAATGCCACGGGCGAAAGCCCAGTCATTTTTCCCACAAACAGCGGTTCAACCAATTGACCGATCATGGTTTCGATAATGATGAGGACGCCAGCGGTAATAAGGGCAAGTTGCCAACCATCACCGATAGCCGCCGCGATTATAATGGGCAGAACTGATGCCATAATTGGCCCAACATAGGGCAAGAACCGCAACACAAATGTGAGCACAGCCCAAAGCAACGCGCCCGGAATGCCAATCGCAAAAAGAGCTATGCCCACCAACAGGCCCGCGGTGCCATTCACACAAATCTGCGCCAGAAAAAATTTGCTCAGGCGCTTGCTGGCTTCATCTAAAGCTTCGGTTGTTTTATTCAAATCAGAAGTGCCAGCCAGCCTGATGAGCCGTGTTCTCAAATCTTCCTTATTAAAAAGGAACAGAATCACCATCAAAATAACAATGCCCAGCTGCGTGATCGGCGGGAGAACGACCTCGACGACTGACAAGATTGGATTAAGAGGGCTAAACCCAGTCGGACGAACTTCCACTGGAATAGGTTTTATGATGGTGCCTGAGCCGGGGGAGTCGACCGTGGGTTGCTGCAACTCCGCTCCCAAATCTTTAAGCACCCCAGCTGCTTTTTCAACCGTGCTTCCGCCTGATGTAAATAAGCGGATGCTGTGGGCTTTCTCGCGTAAATTACTTTCGTATTGCGGAAGCTGACTTGTGAGACTGGCCAGTGTGCCAGCCACCAACGCGGCAATGCCAAACAAAATTGCGAAGGTAACTATGACCACCGACAAAATAGCAACAGATTTAGGCAACCGCCATTTCTGCAAGAAGCGCACGCCCGGCGCCATGATGAATGATAAAAGCACGGCGAGCAAAACTGGAATGAGAATAGGTTGGCCAAAATATAGAATAGTACACACGGCCAAAAAAATGACCAAAGCGTTCATTGTGGTTTTGCCATATTCCGGCTCGAATATGG
>JAYTSN010000036.1:0-18049 GCA_043745625.1 Aestuariivirga sp.
GTCGTAGAGCCCGGCTGCAATTGCTTATCGGCAAGTGACATCAACAATCTTTGCTGCGCCTGCGCATCCGAAACAGTTTGATCAAGCCCCGAACGCTCATCCATCAACATTTCAATCTGATCATTAATAACTTTGCGTTTGGCGTCAATATCAGCCGACGAAAGTTCAACGATCTTGGAATCAACCGAGGTGATTTCCAATCCCGCATTGCCCGCACCGTCTACAAGGATAGATTGCGGATCAATTGAACCCGGCAAATCCTCAAGGAGCAGTGTGTGCTCGCCCGCCTTGAGGTCAACAGAACTGACCCGAACAACATCCGCCCCCTGCGGATAAACCGTCACAGCATCGATATGTGAAAGCGTTTTAATGTCATCCGCAAACGCAGGCGTAAAAGCACTGCTGACCAAAAGCAGCGCAACAAAATTGATTTTCATGAATTCCTCCCATGTGGCCCAAGCGGCCATTGCAATAGGAACAAATGAGCACGCAAAGGCTATTCTACGGCGGGATAAAGGCAAAAATAGACAATTGTTAAGACAAGCTTAACGTCTGCGTAACCGCAAAATCTGCCAAACTGACAAGCAACTGATAGACGCCAACAGTGAAGCGTCAGCCAGACAAGTCTAACTTCGAATCAAGATCAAACTGGTCTTCAAATTTGTAAATTGAGGAGAAAGAAATGTCAGACGAAAAAATTCTGTCCCGCCGCTTGGCACTTAAAAATATCAGCCTGTTCGGCCTTGCCGCTGTAATTGCCCCAACAATGATCGGCAAAGCGTTCGCCGACAAGGGTGAATCAGAAAATTCTGGTAGTTCAGGCAGCGGATCTTCGGGTGGCACATCATCAGGTGGCTCATCGAGCAATGGTTCTGGCGATACTGACAACGAAACCGAAAAACCAGAAACCGAAACCGAAGATAACAACGACGATGACGATGATTCCAGCATAACGCCGCCAGCAGTTACCAGCGTCCCGTCCAGCAGTTCGACCACAACAATGAAGAAAAAGAAGAAGTAAGCCCAGTTGGCCAAGTGAGTTGTGTAAAAAGGGAGCGAGTTTGCTCCCTTTTTCTTTGGTTTAATTCGTCAAAAAACTGTGGCATGACTTGCCTGGTGGGTACTCAAACGAGAGAGATCAAAATGAATTTAAAAACTGGCCTGTTCCTTTCAACCGCGATGTTCGCAATCGCAGGCAATCTTGCGCACGCCTTGGCAGATGAAGCAGAAGCGACGCGCCTTGAGAAACTATTTCAAAGTTATCTTTCAGATACCAAGGGCGTTGTAACAGTCAAAACTGACGGTGATGGCTACGCAGCAAAGTTTGATCTCGCTCCGTTGATGAGCCAAACTGGTGCTGACATCAAAATGACACCAATGGAATTAAAGTTGGCCAACCAAGGCGACGGTAAATGGCAAGTACTTGAAGACCAAGCTTTCACACTCAGTATTGATATGAAAGAAAAGGGCAAAATTGAAGAAAAGATTGCCTCGTTAAAAATGACTGGCATTTTTGACGAAAAGCTAAATTCTTTCTCCACGATCACGGGCCAAGCAAATGATGTGACAGTTTCAGAGAAAATTTTTGACCCTACAACGGGTAGGGGCGACATCAGCGTAACAATCAAAAGCATGAAGATTGAGCAGACAGGCGCAGCAGGTGCTGATGGCGGAGTAAATGTTGTTGGAAAATACACCCTTGATGGCTTAACCGAAAATATCAATATAGCGGGCAAACCCGAAAGTGGAGTGCCGCCGATGAATCTCGTGATCAATGCGGCCGGTGGCTCTTATGATATGAACGTTAGAGGTCTGAAAGCCAAACCAATGTTCGATTTGGTCTCGTTTGCGATCGCCCATCAGACCAAGGAATTGGTTGGCAAAGATCAAGCAATGCTTAAAACCATTCTCAAAGACGGTATACCACTTTTTGAAAATTTTGTAGTCAATGGTAAATTCAATAACTTTACGGTGGCCAGCCAGTTCGGCCAATTCGGCGTGGAGTCAATTGAGGTTACCGGCGATATGAACGGTATTACGAAAGACGGAAAACTCCGTGAAAAAATAGCCTTCAATGGTTTAACTTTGCCACCTGCTCTTGTACCACCATGGGCCACAAAACTTGTTCCAAAAAATCTCTCTTTTGATTTTACCGTGTCAGGCTTTGATCTCGCCTCGCCTGCGCAAATGATTTTAGATCAACTTGATTTGACCAAAGAACCACCATTGCCAGACGCTTTTGAACAAGTGCTCATGCCAATTTTTATGCCCAAAGGTGTTGTTGATATAACTTTAAATCCCTCTACCATCGACAATGAAACTTACGGTGTAAAGTTTGAAGGCAGCCTTGCTGCAGGCCCTGCCGCTCTGCCCACTGGCAAAGCAAAAATATCAGCCAAAGGTATCGATGAACTGATGAAAATCATTCAAGAAGCGCCACCTGAAGCAGGCCTTGCCCAAGGTGCAGCACTGGTGGTGGTTGCCAAAGGCATGGCCAAAGCGGAGGCCGATGGCAGCTTGACGTGGAATATCGAATCTACGCCCGAAGGCAAAGTACTCGTGAACGGTATTGACCCTGCAAAGTTGAAGTAAGAGAAAATCTACGCCAGTTACGTCACCTACATCGTCATTCCCGCGCAGGCGGGAATCTCTGTTTTATAGCCCTCAAAACGCAGATGCCCGCATTCGCGGGCATGACGTTTTAAATAATGAGTGAATTAAAAATAATCTGAGTCTCAAACTAAAACTGCAGCTCTTTCACGTGTTGCACATTGGCCAATTTGCGCACATCGGCCATAACCGCTTCAGGCACTGCACCATCGGTTTCAACAATACAAATCGCATCGCCACCTTCACTCAAACGACCAAGGTGAAACGTCGCCATGTTGATCTTGGCATTGCCTAAAACAGTGCCGACGGCACCAACAAAACCAGGCTTATCTTTGTTGGTGATATAAAGCATGTGCGGGCCAAAATTACATTCAAGCTCAATGCCTTTAATTTGAATGATGCGGGGCTTGCCATCAGAAAAAACAGTGCCAGCAACGACGCGTTCATATTTCTCGGTCTTCACGGTAATGCGAATGTAGGTTTCATAAGCGCCGCGTCTCGATTGTTTAACTTCATCAACTTTAATACCGCGTTCTTTGGCCACCACGGGGGCCGACACCATGTTCACCTGTCCCATTTGCGGAGCCAATATTCCAGCAAGTGCAGCAGAGGTGAGCGCACGCGTATTCATCTCGCCCACATCGCCCGCGTATTCAATAACGATATTTGAAATCAAACCATCAGTAAGTTGCCCTGCAAAACTGCCGAGCTTTTCAGCCAACGCAACAAATGGCTTTAAACGCGGCGCTTCCTCAGCAGAAATGGAAGGCATGTTGAGCGCATTCGTCACCGCACCTTTGATCAAATAATCAGACATTTGTTCGGCCACTTGTAAGGCCACATTTTCCTGTGCTTCACCTGTCGATGCGCCCAGATGCGGCGTTGCAATCACATTTCCCAATTTGAAAAGTTTATGATCTGTCGCAGGTTCAACTTCAAACACATCAAGGGCAGCACCTGCCACATGCTTGGAAACCAACGCATTATAAAGTGCATCCTCATTCACCAAACCACCACGCGCGCAATTGATGATGCGAACACCTTTCTTCATGCGAGAGATTGCAGCCTCGCCAATAATGTCGCGAGTCTTGTCAGTCAGCGGTGTGTGCAGTGTGATGAAGTCAGAACGCGTTATCAGTTCAAGAAGCTCCACCTTTTCCACACCAATTTCAAGCGCGCGTTCAGGTGAGAGGAAAGGGTCATATGCGATCACTTTCATTTTCAAACCCAACGCACGATCAGCCACGATCGAGCCGATATTGCCGCAGCCAATCACACCCAGCGTCTTGTTGAAAAGCTCAACGCCCATAAAACGGTTCTTCTCCCACCTGCCAGCCAATGTTGAAGCAGAAGCTTCCGGAATCTGACGCGCCAACGCCATCATCATTGAGAGTGCGTGTTCAGCGGTGGTAATCGCGTTTCCAAATGGCGTGTTCATCACAACGATACCGCGCTGTGATGCCGCCGGAATATCAACATTATCAACACCGATGCCAGCACGACCAATCACTTTAAGTCTAGTCGCAGCCGCTAAAATCTTTGGCGAAACTTTAGTAGCTGAGCGAATAGCCAAACCATCATACGCGCCGATCTTGGCGAGCAGCGCATCTTTGTCTTTGCCAAGATCAGGCAGATAATCTACTTCAACACCGCGGTCGCGGAAAATTTGAACAGCAGCTTCTGAAAGCTTATCGGAAATAAGAACACGTGGGGCCATGATGGCTCTCCTCTAAAAAATGAAATGAATTAAGCAGTCGCTTGGGCATAAGCCCAATTGAGCCACGGCATCAGCGCTTGCACATCAGATGTCTCAACAGTCGCACCACACCAAATACGAAGCCCCGGAGGTGCATCACGATACGCGCCGATGTCAAAAGCAACGCCCTCAGCATCAAGCAGCTTCACCATTTTCTTTGGCACGTCTTCAGAACCATCAAGCGTCAGACACACTGAAGTATTTGAACGTGTGGCCGCAACCTTCGCCAAATGATGTGCATAAGATGTCTTGGAAATCCAAGCATCAATCACTGCCGCATTATCATCAGCACGCTTGCGCAACGCAGCCAGACCACCAATCGACTGGGCCCACTCCAGCGCCACCACATAATCTTCAACGCACAGCATCGAAGGCGTATTGATCGTTTCGCCTTCAAAAATGCCTTCGATCAATTTCCCACCCGAAGTGAGGCGGAAGATCTTTGGCATTGGCCAAGCAGGCACATATGATTCCAGTCGGGCAACAGCACGTGGACTGAGAATGAGAACACCGTGCGCACCCTCGCCGCCTAAAACTTTTTGCCACGAGAAAGTCACCACATCTAGTTTGGCAAAATCCATATCTTGCGCAAACGCCGCAGACGTTGCATCGCAAATGGTCAAGCCTTCGCGCGAAGCCGGAATCCAATCCGCGTTCGGAACCCGCACGCCGGATGTGGTTCCATTCCATGTAAACACAACGTCATTGTCAAAATTGATCGACGCCAAATCAGGAAGCTCACCATAAGGTGCAGTAATCTTGCGCGCATCTTTCAGCCGCAGCTGTTTCACAACATCCGAAACCCAGCCCTCACCAAAGCTTTCCCACGCCACCATATCAACAGGCCTAGCACCAAGCAGAGACCACATGGCCATTTCAACTGCACCGGTATCAGACGCAGGCACAATGCCGATTTTATAATCAGCAGGAACGCCGAGCACGTCTCGCGTTAAATCAATAGCCTTCTTCAAGCGCTTCTTGCCCAAAGATGAGCGATGCGAACGGCCTGTTACAGCATTGTTGAGGTGTTGAGGTGTCCAGCCCGGAAATTTAGCGCAGGGGCCAGAAGAAAAGTTAGCGCAGTTCGGCTTTGCAGCCGGCTTCATATCTGTCATTTTGATCTCCATCCTTACAGATGGGAAGGCCCTCGGTGGGGAGAGCTTGCCCGAGGACGCGTTTGCAACAAATTAGGTCACCGATCAAGCTCTAATTTATTTTACGACAAATGTGCCTTCCAAAACGCTAACATCCGCTGCCAACCCAATTCCGCCGCTGCTCTGTCATGCACGTCGCGCTGCTCGTTCATGAAGGCATGATCTGCATCATAACGGAAAAACGCAGCATCTTTTTTGGCGCGTTTTAGCTCGTTCTCGAAGTCATCAACCATTGTGGGGGTGATATAATCATCGCTGTTTGAATAATGCCCTTCAAACGGCACATTCAACTTCGTAATATCAAGAGCGCATGCAGGTGGCATGCCGTAAAATGAAATCGCTGCTTTTATCTTTGGAATTTGCGCCGCAGCCAATAACGAAATTGCCCCACCCATACAAAATCCGACGATGCCAACTTTGCCACTCGACTTTGCCAAATATTCTGCACCGCCGCCAACATTTTGCGAAACCGCATCCTGAAAATCCAGCGAGCTCATTTCAAGATTGGCCGCCGCGTGATCATGGTAAGACACCACAGTACCCTCATAAAGATCTGGCGCCAGCGCATCATATCCAGCCAACGCCAAGCGATCGCACACACCTTTAATTTGCTCCTGCAATCCCCACCACTCTTGGATCACCAAAACGCCTGGCGCATGGTCAACACCTGCTTTGGCGAGATAGCCCGCAGTCTGTTTTCCATCAACACGTGGAAAGGATATAGGGGTGCCCATTTCATTTCTCTCCTAAAATTCACATATAGCGCACAAGAAAAAACGCGCCACAGACATTTGTCTGTAGCGCGTCTTTCTACGTGATCACACGCGATTGTGGATCAGAATTTAAAGCGCAAACCAGCTGTGAGAGAGTGTTCGATGGCATCGTCACCCGTAATCATTGTGTCGCGGAAATGGTAGCCCACATCCAGCGCCAAATTACTGGTCATATCAAGCGAGGCACCGACTGTTGCACCAAGTGCAATGCCGCTGTCATTTACGCCAAAACCAGCACGATTAACCCAGCCATAGCCTGCGCCAACACCGACATAAGGCGTAATTGGCGAGTCATTTTTCCAGTCGTAATAAACATTGCCCATTACAGCTGTTGTGCTGAGTGTGGCACCAGGTGCAACGCTGTAGTTGCTGGTCCAATCACCAGTTACGTCAGCGCGGAAATTATCATTGAACTGATAACCAATACCACCACCACCTGTGAAAGCGCCAACATTGGCTGGTCCAGGCGATGTCAAATAGCTTCCGCCAATATCACCGCGCAGATAAAAACCAGTCGTCGTTGCTGCTTCAGATGGCACTGGAGATTCATAATCTGCAGCTTGTGCAGCAACAACAAACGGTACAGAAACAATGCCCGCCAGCAAAACAATTTTAAAATTCTTCATATTACACCTCGTTTACAAATTAACCCGGTCGATGAATTAAATATGATGGTCGGATGTGGTTGGATACGGGCCGCATAATGGCTAAAATGTGAACGAATTGATGTGTTGCTCTAATGCAACTGTTTTTGGTTCAATTTAGTACAACTTGTTCATAAACACCCCCTATAAATTAACTATGTCGTCATCCTCAAGAATCAATCCAAATTATCTTGCCCTCTTGGCCTTTCTGGTCATCATTTGGGGCTCATCATTTGCGCTCAGCAAAATCGCAATTCACGATGTTGATCCCAATTGGGTCGCCGCATTACGACTCGCGATTGGCGGTGTTGTGATTCTGGGTTTTGCGCTGTGGCACAATCAGTCGCCCACTTTGGTTGGAAAAAGTTGGCCCAAGTATATTTGGCTAGGTGTCATTGGCAATGCCACGCCCTTCATTTTGATCAGTTGGGGCGTTCAATTTACCAGTTCAGGCATTGCCGGACTATTGATGGGAACAATACCGCTTTTTGTGATCGTGATTGCGCATTTCCTGCTGCCAGATGAAAAACTAAATTGGCGCAAAGCCATTGGCTTCATTTTAGGCTTCATCGGCGTGGTCATACTGATGAACCCACGTCACCTCATGAAAGCATCGTTTCAAGGTCAAGAATTGTGGGGCGAACTTGCCATCATACTTGCCTGCCTGTGTTACGGCGTTCACAGCGTCACCGCAAAGCGATTAGGCTTCGACAAACCATTCCAACAGACTTCGGGAATATTATTGGCAGCCGCAATCTTCGCCCTGCTCTTTGCTATCTTTCAAAACCCACATGGGCTTGAAGCGCTAACATTCAACTCCACTCTCGCCATCATTGGCCTTGGCCTATTCCCCACTGCCATATCAATGGTCATCGTTTATTATTTGATGGAGCGCATTGGGCCAAGCGCTGTATCTTACACAAACTATCTCGTACCAATTTTCGCGTTGCTGCTGGGAGCGGTGGCGTTTAATGAAACTTTATCTTGGAACATCGTGGCTGCCTTGTTCTGCATTCTCGCAGGCATTGCGATTACGAGCTTTTCACGCCGCTGATTTTGCAATCACCACACAAAGATCATCCACAAGCTTGCGCACCAAGCCAGCATCTTCACCTTCCGCCATCACGCGGATCAAAGGCTCTGTGCCAGAAGGGCGGATAACCAAGCGCCCGGTTTTACCAAGCTTGGCTTCGGCATCTTTAATCGCAGATTTCACATGCGCATTCTCAAGAGGCGCACCGCCTGCAAATTTCACATTCTTCAAAATCTGCGGCAGCGGATCAAACATGTTGCACACTTCGCTAACGCGCTTGCCCTGGCGCACCACTTCACCAAGCACTTGCAAAGCTGCAAGCAGTCCGTCCCCTGTCGTTGCAAAATCCGACATAACAATATGCCCAGATTGTTCACCACCAACATTGAATCCATGGGCCCGCATATGTTCAACTACATAGCGATCGCCCACCTTCGTGCGCGCTAACGTCATGCCTTTGGATTCCATAAAGCGCTCAAGTCCAAGATTCGACATGATGGTGGCTACAAGCCCACCCCCGCGCAAAGCGCCGCGCGCCGCAAATGAACTGGCTACCAAAGCCATAATCTGATCACCGTCAATCACCGTGCCATTCTCATCACAAATAATCAAACGATCTGCGTCTCCATCCAGGGCGATACCAATATCAGCACGTGTTTCGCGCACCCGTTGGCACATCGCTTCAGGATGCGTCGAACCGCATTCAGCATTAATGTTCATGCCATCTGGCTGATTGCCAATCTGAATAATCTCAGCACCCAACTCCCACAAAGCAGGAGGTGCCGTCTGGTATGAAGCGCCATTGGCCGTATCTATTACAATACGCAAACCATCAAGCCCACTCTCGCCCACATAAGTGCGCTTAGCAAATTCAATGTAACGCGCCTTTGCATCTTCAATTCGTTTTGCACGGCCAATATGATCAGAACCTGCAAGCGTGATCCTCGACGAATTATCGACCAAATCTTCAATCATCAATTCTTGCTCATCGGAAAGCTTATAGCCATCAGGACCAAAGAACTTAATGCCGTTATCGTAATAAGGGTTATGCGAAGCCGAAATCATCACGCCCAAATCAGCGCGCATGGAACGCGTCAACATAGCAACAGCAGGGGTTGGAGTTGGCCCGAACAAAAACACATCCATGCCAGCCGAAAGCAAGCCAGCAGTCAAAGCCTGTTCAATCATATAGCCTGAAAGCCTGGTATCCTTGCCGATCACCACACGGTGCCGATGCCCACCACGGCGGTGCAACTGGCCCGCGGCCATGCCGATCTTCATCACAATGTCGGGCGTCATCGCACCCGTATTGGCTTTGCCGCGCACACCGTCTGTACCAAAATATTTCCGAGACATGATCTTTTCCACCTAATTCCCCGAAACTGCGCTAACCCAAATCCTTAAACATCTGCTTTACCGGGGTCTAGTCCAGCTTGAAACATGGCCAATCCCTGACACGTTTCCAAAACATCATGAACCCGAAGTAAATGCGTTCCCATCATGGCTGCCTGCAATGCACCACCAAGCGATCCCGCCACACGTTTGGCCGCAGTCTTTTCACCAGTCACGGCACCAACAATACCTTTGCGGGATAGGCCAACGAGCAAAGCAACGCCAAGCCCGTGAAATAGCGTCAGCTGCCGCATCAATTCAAGATTATGTTTAAATGATTTTCCAAACCCAATGCCAGGGTCAATACAAATCTGCGAGCGCAGCATTCCTGCGGCGACAGCTTTTTCAATCTGTGCGGACAGCCCATCATAAACATCAAGCGCCACATCATCATACTTTGGTGCCAACTGCATGGTGCGCGGCTCGCCCTGCGCATGCATCAACACCACGGGCAACCCAACTTTGGCCACAACGTCAGCACTCAGTGGGTCAAAACCCAAAGCCGAAACATCATTAATAATTTTGGCCCCCGCCTGTGCAGCCTCGGCCATTAAAACTGATTTCCGCGTATCAACCGAAACCACATGTTCCTTCGCCAGTGCAGCAATAACCGGCATAATGCGGCTGCGCTCTTGTTCAATCGACACTTCATCAGAGCCAGGGCGCGTAGACTCGCCACCAATATCAAGAACGTCCGCCCCCTGCTCTGCCATCAGCCGCCCATATGCAATGGCAGCTTCAGCAACATCAAACTTGCCACCATCAGAAAAACTATCGGGCGTTACATTCACGATGCCCATGATGCGCGTTTGATCGAGCGACAATCCCGCAAAATCAGAGCGCTTGTGTGTGATGTTTTCGAACAATTGGTGACGTTGCAATTCAGAGAATGAAACGATGCGCCTTGTAATCAGCTTGCCTTCGCGGGTAATTTCCTCGGCCGCAGCAAAAGCAATATCTGGCATGCCCCCTAACGAACCGGCCAAGCCACCAGCGATATGATCGCGTGCGTCTTGGCCGAATACTAAACTCAGAGGTCGAAGATATATCTGTGTCACCTATAAACTCAAGCCTGAGTCTGAGGTTCCAAGCCACCTGATCGTTTGCCCGTGCGCGGAACACTTGGCGTGTTCGACGTTGGGCGTGTCTTTACGGGTTCATCGCGGTTAATTTTACCACCAGCCAAAACCAGCTTTACGTCCTCCCCAGACAGGGTTTCAAATTCAATAAGCGCCTTAGCAACGTTATGAAGCCCATCAAGATACTTCGTCAAAATTTTCTTGGCCTTTGCCTCGCCAGCTTGAATCAGATTACGAGTTTCAAGATCAATCAACTTGGCTGTATCTTCAGACAAGTTCTTACTCTGCGTCACACTGTGGCCCAAAAACACTTCTTGCTCATTGTTGCCATAACGAACACGGCCAAGCTTATCGCTCATGCCCCATTCCATCACCATAGCGCGGGCAAGTGACGTGGCCATTTGAATATCGCCCACTGCACCATTGGTCACATTCTTTGCGCCACCGAGAATAAGCTCAGCTTCACGACCACCAAACAAAACCGCAAGACGTGATTCACACCATTCCTTTGAATAGCTATGGCGATCACCTTCCGGCAAATTCATGGTCACACCAAGAGCGCGGCCACGCGGAATAATTGTCACCTTGTGCAATGGATCATAAGGCACTTGCAAACCAACAATCGCATGGCCCGCTTCATGATAAGCGGTGTTCTTCAGCTCTGCCGGATTCATCACCAATGAACGGCGCTCAGCACCCATCATCACCTTGTCTTTAGCGTCCTCAAACTCGGCCTGCGTTACCATGCGCTTGTTCCGGCGGGCTGCAAGCAACGCTGCTTCGTTAACAAGGTTGGCTAGATCAGCACCAGAAAATCCAGGCGTGCCCTTTGCAATCACGCGTGCATCAATATCTGGAGCCAGTGGCACATTCTTCATATGCACAAGAAGAATCTGTTCGCGTCCCTTCACATCAGGATTGCCAACGGTAATCTGCCGGTCAAAACGACCTGGGCGCAACAAAGCAGGGTCAAGAACATCAGGGCGGTTTGTGGCCGCAACAATGATCACGCCTTCATTCGCTTCAAAGCCGTCCATCTCAACAAGCAACTGGTTCAATGTCTGCTCACGCTCGTCATTGCCGCCACCAAGGCCCGCACCACGGTGCCGACCAACAGCGTCAATTTCGTCGATAAAGATAATGCAAGGCGCACTCTTCTTGCCCTGTTCAAACATATCGCGCACCCGACTTGCACCTACGCCCACAAACATTTCCACAAAGTCCGAGCCTGAAATTGTAAAGAACGGCACACCAGCTTCGCCGGCAATGGCGCGCGCCAGAAGTGTTTTACCAGTACCAGGAGGGCCAACCAACAAAGCGCCCTTTGGAATCTTGCCGCCAAGGCGTTGGAACTTTTGTGGATCCTTCAAAAATTCCACAATTTCCTGCAAATCATCTTTCGCTTCATCAACGCCAGCCACATCGTCAAATGTAATGCGGCCATGCTTCTCGGTCAAAAGCTTGGCTTTAGATTTGCCAAAGCCCATGGCCTTGCCTGATCCAGATTGCATCTGGCGCATAAAGAAAATCCAAACGCCCGCCATTAAGATTAGCGGCAACCAGAACATTAGCAAATTGGAGAAAATTGAATCGCCAGCCGCTGGTTTGAAGCTAACTTCCACACCCTTATCGCGGAGCGTCTTAAGGTCACCATCAGTGATCACACCAAATGTATCATAAACCGTTCCGCTGGCGTCCTTTGCCGCGATCGACGTTCCACCTGCAGTTCCTGAATAAGTGATACTTTTAATTGAACCGTCATCAACTTTTTTAAACAGCTCAGAATAGGTCAACTCTTTAGTACCCGCATGCATGGCTTGGTTTTGAAAAAGGCTGAATAACGCCACCAGCAAAAAAGCTATAACAATCCAAACTGCAAAATTACGAAACTGGTTCACGTTTTTCCTCAATTTCTGCCAAGCCCAAAATGAGCTATTGTGGCAAACTAGTTATGAACCTCTAACATAAGGTGTGCACTTTGTAATTCCAAGACTAAGTCTTATACTTAAGACCAATAAATTCAGCACGAACGCCAGTGCCAATCCCATGAAATGGCGCCGCTAAAACGGCCTTTCCATGGCAAACCACTGGCAAACCAGCGTCGACAAAGGCCGGAATGTCGCGCCGCCGCGAAATTCCAGAGATTTTGCCGGCGGGCAGAATTTCAGCACCTTCAGGTCCTTGAACGACGAAACGCCCATCCCAGACCACTTTTCCGGAGCTTGAAATCACAATAGTTTCTTCCGAAATTCGTCCAGGCTCCCGCGCAATCAAAATATCATGTCTGCGCCCAGCAAAAATAAGCCCCCCCAATGTGCGACGTTTCAGCTGGTCGCTGCTCAACCAGCTCCACAAGGCTTGCCGCGATTTCAGCTCCGGCAATTGCGTGATGCCGTTTAACAGAAAAACCCGAGATAGAATTTCATCGCCGACATCCGGTTCAACACTTTTCAAACTATCCCGCTTAAAACTCAACAGCCCCAAATCCGAGATTGATAAACATGCATGGGTCCAATCTTTTGCTTTTTGTTGCGCGGCTTTAATCGCGCGTAAAGCATGCGCAGCAAATTTTGCAACATCGGCATCCCCCGCCAATTTTTCCCGAATGCGAACCCGTTCATAGCGCGGATTAAAATTACTGGGATCATCAATCCAAACCAAATTTTGCGATAGAAGAAAATCTCGCAACTCTTGGCGTCTTGCGAAAAGAAATGGACGCATCACCTGCACGCCATTCCAATCGCGAGACGGCCAAATCCCTGCCAAGCTTTTTACTGTTGATGTGCGCGATTGGCGCATCACAATTGTTTCTGCCTGATCATCAGCCGTATGTGCCGTCAGCAAAACAGGCACATCATGCGCCAAACACCAATCCGTCATTAAATTATATCGTGCAGCGCGTGCCTTTGCTTGCACACCAGAAAATGGCTTATCTCCCATCCAGTGCAGAGTGACATGATTGAGCCCCAATGCTTTGCACCACTCACCAACTTGAACACACTCGAGTTCAGCCTCAGATCGCAAGCCATGATCCACAGACAAAATAGTAAGTGTGATTGGAAAATCTTGCCGCGCTTTCCACTGCGCAACCAAATGCAACATGGCCGCAGAATCAGAGCCGCCTGAAACACCTAGTGCAATATGAGAATAGACCTGAAGCCCTGCTAAATGACTGTCGAATGGGTGGTCAATGTGTGGCTTAACAGCCAGCACGCTTATATTCTGCCTGCGCGCGCTTTTTAACTTCTACGGCATTTGGAAATTCATCACTAACCGAACCAAGCACAGCACAGCCCTGTTGGTTTTGCCCCATGCGGTTCATGGCCAATCCAAGCTTCAACATGCTATCGGGTGCACGTCTGCTTTTCGGGAATTGCTTATAGCCCGTCAAATAACTTTTCGCGGCTTCTTGATATTGTTGCTGCGCATAATAAGTCTCACCCAATTTAAACTGCGCATTGCCGGCTAAATTGTGGTCAGGATATTTTGTCAAAAAATCTCTAAAGCCGTTTTCAGCTTCTGAAAATTGTAAATGCAAAAGTGACTGCTCTGAGCGCAAGAAAAGATCATCAGGCGTTTCAGGCTGCACAGATACGGTTTCAACTTTTGCCACTGCAACATTTGTTGCATCAGCAACAACGCCTTGCTCTGCGCTATCGGGAGGCACAATCAACTTACCTTGAAAACCACCGTCACCAACTTTGCCAGCCTTATTGTCCATCGATCCTAAAATCTGTGCCGTTGGGGCGGCACCAGAAGCTTGATCACCATCAGTACCATAAATCGTCTCGCCTAATGCAACTTCGCCCGGCGCAGATTCTTGTGGAAGCTGAGTCTGTTCGATTGTTTCCACACCAGTCGCATTTCCCGCAATTTTCTGCACAGGTGCAGCAACAGGAGCCAAAGCAATTTTCTTTTTAAGCGGCAATGCTTGCGGCTGTTCCACAGCACCAGTTTGCTTTGGCGCTAAAGCAATTTCGCTTTGGAGATGTTTAACTGTGTTGTTGAGTTCTTCAACTTGGCCAACCAGCTGTTGCAGCTGCTGTTGCAATTGGTCTACCCGGTTTGACATATCGTCGGCATGGGCTGGGCTAAAAGAGGCGCTCATTAAAAGAGCAACAATAAATATATTCCGCTTAATCATCGCAATAAATCCAAAAATTCTGCTGCATCAAAAACTGCAACTCAATCGCGGAAAAATTGAGGCCATTCAAAGGTCATTTTAAATAGCCTCAAACTGTGTCCAAACTGCAACAGCCTAGTTCGCACCACCGGTGATCACCGTTACCACACGGCGGTTTTGCGACCAGCATTGCTCAGCATCACACAATGCCACTGGGCGTTCTTTGCCGTAGGCTATTGACGAAATGCGGTTTGCGGCGACGCCACGAGAGATCAAATAACCGCGAGCTGCAGTCGCACGGCGTGCTGATAGCGAAATATTATATTCGCGCGTGCCGCGTTCATCGGCATGGCCTTCAACCTGAACAGTAACTTTTCCATATTGCTTCAACCACTCAGCTTGCTTTGCAAGTGTGTCTTGACCTTCTTGCGAAAGCGATGTCTGATCATTCAAGAAATATATGCGGTCGCCAACATTGGTTGCAAAATCACCCTTTGATCCAGGAGCGGAAGAGCCCTCGCCCACGCCGCCGGCACCGCCATTGGGGCCAATAGGATCAATGGTAGGTTGATCTTTTTTCGAACATGCGGCCAAAGCCATAAAGCAGCAACAAATTGCAGCAAATTTAAATCCAGCTTGAGCCGTTATCATCAATCCCACTCCATCAATAGCGAATTCCATTTTCCCCCAGAAAATGGAATCACAAAAATTCAAACGCGCCTTTGGCGCAAATTGTCTGCCCCCACAAGTGTGCGGAAACAGGGTTAATATATTACAAACAATAGTCAAAAGACCGATTTCTCGGTATATCAATTTGCTTGGGCCGTCATAACCGCATCAGAGCGGCGAGATTGTGGCCAATTTTATTCAAAACTGGCCAAATCGTCTGTTCAGCAAAGCTGTTGAACATTTTTAGTTAAGAAGTGGTGACCAAGCTGGATCGGAAGAAAACTGCGGCGTTGAAATACGCTGCTCGTTGTACCCCGTGATATCCACCGAGAACAATTGTGGCCCGCCCGATTCGCCTGGCTGTTCTCGAAAGAACATCAAAACGCGACTATTGGGCGACCAAGTTGGCCCTTCATTATGAAAGCCCTCGGTCAAAATCCGCTCGCCTGAACCATCAGGATTCATAACCCCAATGCCAAACTTGCCTTCGCCCTGTTTTGTGAATGCAATGTATTTCCCGTCTGGAGACCAAACTGGAGTTGAGTAGCGTCCTTTGCCAAAACTAATGCGCGTTTGTTTTGAGCCATCAGCGTTCATCACATAAATCTGCTGCGTGCCGCCTCGATCTGATTCAAATGTAATGCGTGAACCATCAGGTGAAAAACTTGGCGCCGTGTTAATCGCAGGCACATTCGTAATCTGACGCATTTGTTTAGAACGCAAATCCATCTCATATATATTGGCATCGCGGCCATCGTCGCTTTGCAAGCTCATCACAACATTTTGCCCATCAGGCGAAAAGCGCGGCGCAAAACTCATATTCGGAAAATCACCAACGATTTCTTTCTGCCCTGTATCCAAGTTGAAAAGATAAACGCGTGCGGCCTCGGCACCAATTGATGCGTAAGTAATTTCTTGGCTGTTGGGTGAAAATCGCGGCGTCAACAAAATGTCTTTGCCATTGGTCAAGGTGCGCGCACCAAACCCATCCTGGTCCATAATCGCCAAGCGTTTGATGCGCTGGTTCTTGGGGCCAGACTCATCAACATAAACCACGCGCGTATCAAAATACCCATCAAAGCCGGTAATCGATTTATAAATTATGTCTGCAATCTTATGTGCAATACGTCGTGAAACTTTAGATGACGCTGTAAAGCTGGTTCCGGAAACCAGCTGACCCGTGTTCACGTCATAAAGCTTGAACGCAATCGTCATCTTGCCGCCTTGCGGAGTCACTTGGCCGACAACCAAATTCCGTGCTTGCACCTGACGCCAACTCGCAAACTGCGGCACAGCTTCCATGCTCCCAATTTTTTCAATGTATGATTCAGGCGGCAATGGCTGGAAATATCCTGAATGCGCAAGGTCATTTGCAATCACGCCAGCAATGGTCGCAGCTGCATCACTGGCAGCGCCATCAGCAATGAACGGTGCAATAGCAATCGGAATAGGATCAATTTTTCCATTCGCATTCACAGTGCCCGTCACCGCAAAAGCTTGCTGAGCAAGCAAAATCAAGAAAAGCGCAATGCTAATTAAAATTTTATTTTGAAAACGAGATGTCATGAGAAAGCGCCATTCATTAAGTGCCAGAGGCTTGGGTTGAATCAAATTCGAAATCATTGTCTTTCCAAAGGTCATAATTTTCCACAGGAAGTTTGAAAGGTTGGCATTCCATAACAGCGGCCACAGCAGCGCGCCCAACACCATCTTGCAATGGATCACCTGAGCTCTGCGGTTGTGGTTGTCCTGAAACAGTGCCATCGCGGTTTAAAGCAAACTGCACATTCACAACAATGCGCGTATCACGCGCAGCCGCAGGCGGGCTGAAACAAGTTTTGATCTGGCTCCGAAGTGCATCAATAATTGTAGCAGTCGCTGCTGCGTCATTGCCTTGCGTATCTTTGGCGGCAAGCTTAGGCGCGCCTTGATCTTTAGACGGCTTTGCCGGTGCAGAGCTTTCGCCGTTAATCTTATTTAGCAACTCAGCTTCCGCAGCAGCCAATTGCACTGCACGCTTTTTCTTATCATCAGCTTTCTTCTTCAATTCAGCTTTTTTCTTCAGATCATCAGCCTTCTTTTTCTCATCAGCTTTTTTCTGATCTTCTGCAGCCTGCTGCTCTTCTAAAATCTTTTTCAAAGCATCATCAGCCACGGGTTTTGGCTCTTCCACTTTTGGTGGTTCAACTTTCTTGAGAAGCTTGGTCAAATCCGCAGGATCAGGCGGTGGAATTTTTGGTTCAGGTGGTGTTGGGTCGGCCTTTGGTTCTGGCGGTGTCGGATCAGGCGCCTTTACAGGTTCACGCGCTGCCGTTTTTACTTCATCAGCAACTTTGGGTGCTGGCAGAACATCTTTAACGATTTTCGTGGGCTTGGGCGCAGGCTTTGCAGGCGCTGGCGTTGCATCCTTGGCCGTTGCCATCTGCTGCGTCTTATCGCTGATCGTGCTGATATCAACTTGAATAGATTCAATCGGTTTCACGTCAAAAGGCTTAGGCGCGGAAAAGCCCACCAACGCAGCAAACAAAATCGCTGCGTGTAATCCAATGGATATGGTGGCCGGTTTCTTCATGCTCAGTTTGCGGGCACCTTATCCTTGGGAAAAGTGACCAAGCCGATTTTTGTATAACCAGCAGAATTCAAAACCCCCATCACTTCCATAACAGCGCCATAGGGCACGGCCGTATCCGCGCGCACCATCAATTGTTCTTGATTGCCATTCTTGGCCAGCGCCTGAAGTTTGGCGGCAAGTTCGGCCAAAGGAATTTCAGTTTCTTGAACATAAACCTTGCCGTCGGCTTGCACCGAAATCGTCA
>JAYTSN010000037.1:0-2304 GCA_043745625.1 Aestuariivirga sp.
ATACGAAATTTCAAAAAGGGGTATACGCCTTTCACATCGAATCATTTTCTCAGTGTAGTAAGATGGAGAAAATGGTTGGGGTGATGTGTAAATGAAAACCTCAGACGAGTTGAACAATGATATTCAGAGGTATCGCGAGTGAAAATTGGTTTTCATTTAAAAGCAGTCTTTTTAGCCGGAATTGCATTTTTTGCGGTTCAGAATGTTGCATTTGCGGAGACATTGGCCGGTGCCTTGTCTGGGGCTTATCATAACAATTCAACACTAGAGGCCGAACGTGCACGTCAGCGCGGAACGGACGAACTGGTTCCCCAAGCTCTTTCAGGCTGGAGGCCCACGATCACCGCCCAGGGTTCGATTGCCCATGATTTGACAAATAGTACAAATAGTTTTGGAATCACAAATTACTCTGCCACAAGCCCACGGTCGTTGAGCATTCAACTTTCGCAACCCATATTCAGAGGGTTCAAAACAGTTGAAGGCACTGCGCAAGCGGAAGCCAATGTTAGAGCCGGGCGTCAACAATTACTGTCTGTCGAACAAACCACTCTGTTCAATGCCGTCCAAGCCTACATGAACGTTATCCAAGCGCGTGAAATTCTCAGTTTGCGCCGTAAAAACGTCAATGTCTTACAGTCGCAGTTGAATGCTTCTAATGCTCGTTTTAAAGCAGGTGAACTCACCCGTACAGACGTTGCGCAATCTCGTGCCACTTTAAGCGGTGCCCAAGGTCAAGTGGCGTTGGCAGTTGCCAATGTTCAGGCAGCCGAAGCAAATTACAAGACAGTTGTGGGCAGGGCGCCTGGTAAACTTGCCATGCCAAGGTTGGCGTCACGCCCTAAATCGCTCGAAAGCGCTTACCGCACTGCGCAAGAGACCAATCCTAATATTCTCGCTGCGGCTCAAGTTCAGCTTGCCGCCGAACACAATGTAAACGTTATTGGTGGAGATTTGTTGCCATCGATCAATCTGCAAGCCTCTGCTTCGACGAGTGCTGAACAAAGTGGGCCTAACTCAAGCGCCACAAATGCACTTGTCCAAGGTGTCATAACTGTCCCTATTTATGAAGCGGGCCGGGTCTATTCTGCCGTTCGCCAAGCCAAGGAAGCAGCAAGCCAGAATCGCATTCAGGTGATCTCTGCAGTTCGCAATGTGCGCGAAAACGTTGTTAATGCATGGAATGCCATTATTTCTACAGGGCAAAACCTGGTTGCAACACGCGCGCAAGTTACCGCTGCCAATCTGGCGCTCGACGGTGTGCGTCAAGAATATCAAGTTGGCTCGCGGTCAACGATTGACGTTTTGAACACTCAGCAGATTCTCGTTAACGCTCAGATTTCTGTGGTCGTCGCGCAGCATGATCAGGTGGTGGCGTCTTACCAGCTTCTTGGTGCCATGGGTCATCTTACATCCCAATATCTGGGCATCAACGGCCGATACGATGTTAAAGAACATTATAATGATGTTCGTAACAAGTGGATCGGCCTTGACGCTGAAAGCGGCGAGACGCACTAGAGCGTTTTGACTTTCGATCAACTTTCCTGAACTTTGACGGAATCGTCAAAGTTCAGGTTGATCTAGTTCTTATCGACTTTGCACTTTGTTTAACGTAAAACGCTTTTTAGGCGTGTAGAGTTGTGCAAGTGTTGTGGTGGGGCCAAATTTAAGTGACTATTGAACCGCGCGTTGAAGATTTATTAGCATCGATCCGCAAGGCCATTGATGATGACCTAAGCGGCATTTCTGCGCCGCCATCTGCTAAAACGTCGTCAAATTCCCAAGGCACTCTCATGCGTGGCGCGCTTCGTGAAATGCGCGTGAACTACGATAATAGCCCGGCTGGCCAAGAAAGTGCCGATGGAGAAATTTCCCAGCTGCGCGAACGCATTGGCCGCAGCCGCAATGAATCCGCTTTTGTCATGCGTCCACCTCCGCCTAAGCCCCATGTTCCGCGTACGTCGATCGAAGTTGAATCAAAGCGCAGTGGCATAGGCAGCATTTTGTCGAGTGAAGTGTTGCGTTCGCAGTCACCACCGCGTCAACCGCCGGTCCTCCGCCGGACATACATCGAAGATGTGCCGCCGCCGCCAGCGCGTTACATTGAACAACCGGTCTATGAGCCCGAATACCAAGAGCCGGTTTGGGAAGAAGCGGCAGCACCAGCTGAAGAATATTACCAGCAGCCTTACGCGCCGCCACCCACACAAGGCGCATTGGTTTCGTCTGACACCGCTTATGCAGCGCAAAACTCTTTTCAGCAGCTGACAGACGCGATCATGGCGCGCGCATCGGGAGATCGTGGCC
>JAYTSN010000038.1:0-2303 GCA_043745625.1 Aestuariivirga sp.
TGAACAGCTTGGCATTGCAGCCCAAGTGCAGAAATGGCTTTGCATGCTTTTTTAGCCGTTGCAGAATCAAAGCCTGCAAAGCGGGCGCGGTAGACGACATTACCATTTAGCTTTGTTGCAATTGTGTAAGCGGCTTTGCCCTCGAGCAAGGGAATTGATCTATCTTTTATCGAAGTCAATTTGGCTTGGGCGATTTGCTCAACTGGATAGGCACCAATCTGAATGTTCCAGCTTTGCTTTATACTATCTGCAAAAGTATCTGGTTCTGCGGATGCGGATTTAACAGCGAAAGGTAATTTGCCATTTGGTTTTTTGGGCACGTCAACGGCTTCCAGGTTGGCTTCGATAACCTTGGGTGACACGGAAGCTGTCGTCGTTGCGTCGCTTTGGTCTTCATCGATAGAATTATCGGTTGATGCGTCTGCCGCTACTTCAGCCAACTGGGCTTTTTCTGATGGTGTGGGCGTCGTGCTCTCTTTGGCAACTGCCACAGGATCAATCACGCCTTTTGACGAGCCAGCCAAGGCTGCGACCGTCACACCATTTTTGGC
The DNA here is from genome assembly GCA_043745625.1 of Aestuariivirga sp. Classification (GTDB taxonomy): domain Bacteria; phylum Pseudomonadota; class Alphaproteobacteria; order Rhizobiales; family Aestuariivirgaceae; genus Aestuariivirga. The sequence continues at coordinate 552 of JAYTSN010000038.1, forward strand.
TTGTGCGAATTTGCTTTCGAGCATGCGCATCATGTATGCACCACGCGCCGCTGAAGACCTTGCACCTAAAACAACGCCGACTAAACGTTTGTCACCGCGCTTTGTAGACGTAACCAGATTAAATCCAGCTGCTGCGATGTATCCTGTCTTGATGCCATCTGTGCCTTGGTAGTGTTCGACCAATTTATTGTGGGTGCGAATTGTGCGGCCGTGAAAATTGAAAGCTGTGATCCGGAAATACGGGTAGTATTGCGGAAAGTCGCGCATCAGCCGCAGGCCAAGCGTGGCCATGTCGCGTGCTGTTGTGAATTGGTCAGGGTTTGGAAGGCCAGAGGCATTATGAAAAGAAGAGCGGGTCATGCCGATGGACTGTGCAACGCGGGTCATGCGGGCGGCGAAATTCGATTCTGTTCCACCAAGGTTTTCAGCAATTGTTGCTGCAGCATCGTTTGCAGATTTTGTGACGAGGGCTTTGATGGCTTCATCAACTGTTATTGTGCTTCCAGCGCGCAGGCCTAATTTTGAAGGTGCCATGGCGGCGGCGCGCGCAGATACGCGAAATTGTGTGTTCCGATTAATGCGCCCAGCTTTGAGATCCTGGAACAACACATAGAGTGTCATCATTTTGGTCAGGGACGCGGGGTGGCGAAGGCCATCAGGGTTATCGCTGAATAAGACTGAGCCCGTACGTGCATCAACGGTTATTGATGAAAATTCTGGTTTTGCACTCGCGAGCGAAGGTGCCACAAATACAAGAGCCAGCGCAACCAGCGCCAATGCTCTAAATCTAACTGCAATGCGGGTCACAAACATCAGAACGTTCACCTTTAACAAGGAGATGCTTAACACAAGGCAGCATCCTCAAAAATATCGCTTTTGTGATAATTACACCCAATCATCACATAATTGGTTAAACCTTTAAATGTGTCAGGCTTACCAAGCAGTAAAGACTGAGTCGAAAATATCAGCGGGTGATAGTCGAAAACAGGTTTATGTTGCAATGCAAAATAATACTTGACTTAATGGTGCGGTGCACCTAACTATTCATTGTCGAGTTTAACCCCCCTTTTATTGGAGATTACCATGATGAAATCATTTGAAGATATGCAATCAGCCAGCAAAGAAGGCATGGAAGCCATGACCGCTTCATCTGCCGCGATGACCAAGGGTTATCAAGCTGTTGCGACGGAAGTTGCTGATTTTTCTAAGAAATCATTTGAAAAATCTGCCAGCCATTGGGAAAAGGCAGTTGCTGCCAAGTCCTTCGAAAACGCTGTTGCAGTTCAACAAGCTTTTGCAAAAGAAACATTTGATGCAACCGTTGCTGAATTCACAAAGCTTGGCGAACTTTACGCTGCTGCTGCTAAGAGCGCATTCAAGCCATTCGAAGCCAGCTTTGCTGCTTTCGGCGTGAAGGCTCCTGTTACAAAGTAATTTTGTAGCTCAATTAGATTTTAAAGAGCCCGCTGGTGAAAACCGGCGGGTTTTTTATTGCAGCTCGATCATGACCGGCACATGATCTGACGGCCTATCATGGCCACGCACTTCCTTATGGATTTCAACGCTTATCAACCTGTCTGCGGCTTGTGGTGATAAAAGCAGGTGATCGATTCGGATGCCGTTGTTTTTGGGCCAAGCACCGGCTTGATAATCCCAGAAACTGTATTCGATTTTGGTTGGGTATAATGCGCGGTAGGATTCTGTGAGGCCCAATGCTTCAAGTTCTCGGAATGACTGTCTTGTTTGAGGCAG
>JAYTSN010000039.1:0-17980 GCA_043745625.1 Aestuariivirga sp.
GTCAGTTCCAGCGCTGCTGATAGGCCAGTATAGCCCGCGCCAATGATGCAAACATCCGCCGTCACATCGCCTTCGAGAGGGACAGTTGAAATGACGCGGTTGGCGGTGGCTAGATAATAGGACTTGTTTGAAATGGATGCAGGCATTTTCACACCCTAGCGCCACCCCTTCCTATTGGTCAACAATGCGCGCTAAGCTGCGACTTAATAGAAACAAAGCAGTATGACGTGTCATGAGCCAAGCCAAATTTGAGGAATATTTATCATCCAACCGCATATCGGAGGTCGAGTGCCTTGTGGCCGATATGTCGGGAACAGCGCGGGGAAAAATCTTGCCGCCCAAAAAATTCCTCTCTGGCCATAAATCTAAAGGGCTGCGTGTTCCTGAAGAAGTCTTCACGCTCACGATTAATGGCCGCTTTGTGTCTGATACCAATGCAGTAAGCGACAGTGCCATCGATATCTATATGCAACCCGATGTGGATACGATCCGCATTGTGCCTTGGTACAGCGAACCGACCGCGCAAGTGATTTGCGATGCCTATCATTTGAATCATGATCCCGTTACGATTTCGCCCCGCCATGTTTTAAAGCGTGTGCTGCAGCTTTATAAAGACAAGGGGTGGCGGCCTGTGGTGGCGCCTGAGCTTGAATTCTATCTGGTAAAAAAGAATTTCGATCCAGATTATCCGCTTGAAGCAGCCGTCGGCAGATCAGGCCGCAAAGAATCTGGTGGCCAGGCTTATGGCATTGACGCTGCCAATGATTTTGATCCGATTGTTGAAGATATTTATGATTGGTGTGAAGCGCAGGAATTAGATGTTGATACACTGAGCCACGAAGCAGGGCCTGCCCAATTGGAAATCAACTTCAACCACGGCGATCCGCTGGAACTTGCCGATCAGGTTTTCCTGTTTAAACGCACAGTGCGCCAAGCGGCTTTGAAGCATGATGTCTATGCCACGTTTATGGCCAAGCCCCACGAAAATGAGCCGGGATCCTCCATGCATATCCATCAATCAGTGATGGATATTAAAACGGGCAAAAATGTTTTCACCACAAAAGACGGCACACAAACCAAGTTGTTCCTCAACCATATCGGTGGCTTGCAGAGATATTTAGCGGGCGCTCTGCCGCTGCTTGCACCGAATGTGAATTCTTATCGGCGCTTGGTCCCCGAATCAGACGCGCCAACCAACGTGCATTGGGCCACCGATAACCGCACGGTTTCGCTGCGCGTGCCTTCTTCTGACGCAGCCAATTTAAGGGTGGAAAACCGGGTAGGGGGAGCTGACTCAAATCCTTACCTCGCATTCGCTGCTTCTTTGGCCTGCGGCTATTTAGGCATGGTGGAAAAGATCAAGCCTTCTGAGCCCGTTACAGGTTCGGCCTATCGCTATGCCCACACCTTGCCGATCAGCTTGGATGAAGCACTTGATAAACTGAATTACAACAAGCCATTGAAGCAAGTTTTAGGCGAACAATTTGTTGAAGCTTACCAAGACGTGAAATACCAGGAGATGCAACATTACCGCAAGGTGATCAGTTCCTGGGAGCGTGAGTTTTTGCTGCTCAATGTATAGTTTCGCGCTATCATGATTTGAGTCGAATACCACGAGGGAAATATGCAGGTTTTGTTGCGATTGATTGCTGTGCTGGCACTGATGGTTACGGCACCTCTAGCAGCTTCGGCCCAAGACGCAGGCCAGGTGCAGGCCGCGATTGCCCAGCTTTTAACGAGCGGTCAACGCTTGGCACTGCCCATTGAGCGGATCAAGCCAGCGCTCACCGCGCATTATGTGAACAGCCACGGCGCTATTTACTGGGTCGGCACTGGCCGTATGGATAGTTTTATCGCGCGGTTACAACAGGCAAAAAATGACGGCCTGAATTCTGCCGACTACCCGGTGGCGTTTTTAACGTCGCTGCGTGATGATCTCAATCCCAATGATCCAGATTCGGCTGCACAAGCAGAACTCGCGTTTTCTGCATTCTTTGTATCCTACGCTGCCGATTTAAAGATTGGCCGTATCGCTCCCCAAAAAGTTGACCCCAATCTTTTCCGCTCGCAAAAAACCATTGATGTGCAACGCGTATTGGCTGACCTGAAAAAACAATCAGACCCAAATAAATTCTTGGCAGGTTTCGAGCCGCGCAACGTGCATTATCAAGCGCTCAAGAAAATGTTGAAAGTCTATACCCAGGTGATTGACGAAGACATTTCCTGGCCGACGATTGCACAGGGTGCAACGGTGAAAGCTGGCGGAACAGACGGCCGCATTCCGGCGGTACGCCACATCCTTTCCCTTACAGGCGATTTTGAATGGGCTGAAACAAGCTCACCCGTGTTTGACCAGAACCTTGCAATTGCATTGCGCCGGTTTCAGCTGCGCCATGGGCTTGAAGCCAAGGGCCTGCTGGGCAAGCAGACAATTGTTGCTTTGAATATTTCACCAGAGGAGCGCCAACGCCAAATTGTTTTGAACATGGAACGCTGGCGCTGGATGCCCGATAATTTAGGTGAAGAACATTTCCTTGTAAACATCGCTGGCTTTGAATTGCAGCATTGGCAATCTAACGTCATCGTCGACCGCATGAATGTTGTGGTGGGTGCAGTGGCCACGCAAACCCCAGAGTTTTCGGGATCCATGCAATATCTCGAACTCAATCCTTATTGGACTGTGCCATATTCAATAGCCACCAAAGAAATGCTTCCAAAACTGCAAGCCAACCCGATGGCCTATGCAGGTGATTTCGAAGTGTTTGCTGGCGGCAAAGTGGTCAATTGGAATTCGATCAATTGGTCATCTTATGGCGGCGGTGGCTCATTTCCGTTCACCTTCAGACAATTGCCAGGTGCCAAGAATGCGCTCGGCAAAGTTAAGTTTATGCTGCCGAATAAGTTCAACATCTACCTCCACGACACTCCTGCCAAAGACAAATTCGCCAATAGCACGAGAGCATTCAGCCACGGCTGTATCCGCCTGTCTGATCCAACGAGGTTGGCCTATTCATTGCTGGAACGCAGCGGCATGGATCAATCCGCAGTCAATGATATCTGGGCAGGCGGGCAAAATACCAGAGTAAACTTGCCTGCGGCTATCCCTGTGCATTTGATTTACGCGACTGCGTTTTCAAGCGAAAACGGAATTGAGTTTAGGACGGATGTTTATGGAAGAGACCGGAAGCTTTATGAAGCACTGTTTGGACGGGCGGGGAGTTGACGGTTGTCAAAGTACAAGCTGAAGGTCGAAAAATTGCTAGATTCGGACGCCGAGAAAGCCAAAGCTATCGATGAACTTTTAATACAGACCATAGTTCTCCTACAGCGCCAGAAGATGTTGATAGACCGCCATGTAGCAACTCAATCTTTGATATTGGGGGATTTTGAAAAATCTGTTTCCGGAGCTACGCAAAGCGTTGCGGAGGATTTAGATGTTTACAATTACGTTTTTAGCTTGATTGATCATTTCGTAAGGCATCAAAAAATTGCTTCCAACATTCCCAAATTTAACCAAAAAACAGCAGAGTACAATACATTGGAAATGGCTTTGAGCGGTTTGAAAGATATCAGAAACCAATTTCAACATATTAACAATCATATTGAGAACAAATTTTCAGGATCTTTGTTAGTTAGCATTAGCTGAACCAATGGCATTGCAAGTTTTACTGCTGCGTTACCAGATTTTAATAGGACGAAAACTATGCCAGGCTTAGTTTTTTGACCTTCAAGAAAGTAAGTTTGTTCATGATTTTTGCTACATTTACAATGAATCCTATTACGATATTGGCAAAGCAATTTCTGGCGTATGTATTTTTTAAAAATTTATCGAAACACGGGTTTCCATAAGTATAGATGGCAAGCCCTATGTACCTGAAAGCAATTTCATGGCTTATGGTGCAGCATTCAAAATGAAATAAATTTGAAGCCTTTTGGGAGTCCTGTGAGGCATTCACTAAGGAAAGTTAAAATGCTTTCAGTCTTTTAACACCCCACCAGCCGATAGCGCCTTGGCACTCGATTTCACATGCAACACGGCGGCCCCCTTCGCACCTAAAAACGCACTGACCTCGGCCTCAACATCATCACCAATCCCCAGCTCAAACGCTTGTGCACCAAAGCTTTTTGCCCAAGCCGTGAAATCTGGATTTACAAGATTGGTGCCGGACACGCGGCCAGCGTAATTCTTCTCCTGATGAGAACGGATGGTGCCGTAGATATTGTTATTCGAAATAATGATCTTGGGCGCTAGCCCAAAAGCCATTGCAGTGGCCAGTTCATTGCCCGTCATTAACACGCCGCCATCGCCCACAAAACATATGGCCAGGCGACTCGGATAAACCAATTGAGCCGCAACTGCGGCTGGCACACCAAAACCCATGGCGCCTGCGATGCAGCCGAGCAATATGCCCTTGGGCGACATAGGCCAATGGCGGTGGTGCCATGTGCTCATATTGCCAGCATCAGTTGTGATGATAGCGTCTGCAGGTGCCAACTTGGCCAGCGCCATCGTCACCACACCAAAATCGACGCCATCATCAGGCATGGGCGACGTAAATTTCTGCGCAGCCTTGGTGGCGGCATTGACATCACTCACCCAACGCTCACGCACAGCTGAAACCACGCGCACAGTTTCTGAAAGCCCGTTTAAAACTTGAACGGGATCAGCAACAATCCCCAAATCAGCACGGATCACTTTGCCGATGGGAGAAGCATTAGGATAAATATGAACCAGCGTTTGCTTTGGCACGGGAGCTTCTGGAAGAGTGAAGCCTAGTGTTGCAAAATCCCCGAGCCTTGTCCCAACTGCAATAATCAAATCTGCTTCTGCCAACACCTTGCGTTGGCCAGCCGTAGTTGAAGGCGTTAAGTGGCCCGCAAATAAATCAGAACTATTGTCAAACACATCCTGATTTTTCCACGTTACTGCAACGGGAATGCGCTGCGAGGAAGCAAACCGCGCCAGCGCATCAGCACCAGCACTACCCCGCAACTTCGCCCCCGCCATAATCAACGGCCGCTCGGCTTGGGCAATCAGTTCTTGAATGTTTGGAATTTCTTGGGGCGCACCGCCAACCGAGGGCAGTGGATAAACCAAAGGCTCGGACGCTCCAATCTCGTCGCGCAACATATCTTCCGGCATTGAAATGATAACAGGGCCTGCAACGCCCTCGCAAGCAAGACGGAACGAACGCGGCATCAGCTCAATGAGCTTTACCCCCTCAGTCACCTCATAAACGGCTTTGGCCATACCCCCAAAAAATTGGCCATAATCAACTTCTTGAAAGACTGCGCGCGTGCGTTCGTCTCGTGCCACTTGGCCGATCATTACAATAAGTGGAACACCGTCTTGCTCAGCTGCATGGACAGCGATGGATGCATTGGTGGCACCCGGGCCGCGGCTGACTAACAATACAGCAGGCTTGCCTGTAAGCTTGGCTTCAGCCATCGCCATGAAACCGGCACCCCCTTCATGCCGACAAACAATGATCTCAATGCCGCTGCCATAAAGTGCATCAAGCAAGGCCAAATAACTTTCACCAGGCACGCAATAAACCCGCGCCACGCCGTGGGCTTTGAGGGAGGCAACTATAAAATCAGCAGAGCGCATTATTCACCTTTTGAAAAATATCATGGGTGAATTCATGCCCGCATCAACCTGAATTGTCGATAAAAATCCCCTATTGTGTGGACGCCACAACGCCTGCATCAGCCGCTTTTTTATACCAGTCTGCAGCAAGCTTCGCATCAGGCTGTAAGCCAACAACATTGAGTTTGGCAAAAACCTTCGGATCATAACTGCGCCCAACACCAAAACTGCCTTGCGCACTGCCTAACTCTGCCGCCCGTGTGAAAAATTGGCGCGCCGCGATAATGTCGCCACTTTCTAATAACGCATTACCCTTGGCCAACAAATCATCGGCTTCGTTTAACGCTTTGGGAATTGCCGATGCTTCATTGGTTTGCACAACAGCAGTCTCAGGCACTGCGCTGACTGGTGATACAATTGCTGGAGGCGCAATTGCTTGTGAGACAACGGCTTGTGGGACGACGGCTTCGGCAATTTCTGAATTAACTTTTCCGTCGCCCGGTTGGGCAATCGGAATCTCCGCCGTTTGGGGAAGCGCGTTTTGCAATTGCACTTTCACGGCCTTGGTAGGGGCGGCAAGCGCACCAGTCAGCTCATCAACTGCCGATACTTCCATGTCAAATTGCTTCACATCTGAGTTTGGCACCACCAACTTAACTTCAGCGATCTCGGACGGCTTTAAAGTCCAGTTGCCTTCGAGCGATTTAACACCTGCGGTCAAATAAGCCTGCTCTGGCAAACCCGATATTTTAAGTGAAATAGGTTCAGATGCATCAGCACTCTGGGCACTGAGGGCCAAGGGTATCATTCCACCTAATGTTCCGCGAACATCACTCACATCTAATGTTGCAGTGGAGATCGGTTTTTTAACTATAACACTTTGATTTGACGCCACAGCAGCTTTTGGCACATCAACAGCAGCAGGCACTGGCGACGACCCTGTCGCTATTTTATCTTGAGCAGCGCCCAGCAGTGTAAAGTATTTCTGTTTCACAAATTCCGAATTAGAAAAGCCGAAACCTCCCACTGCACCTATGCAGATGGCCACCGAACCAAGTGCCAATATCTTGCTCCATGGGAATGCAGAAGTTGGCGGCTTATCACGCTCCTTCTTGTGGTTTTGCTGTTCGAGTTGATAAAGCTTTTTGCGCCCTTTGATCTCAGACAATGGCAGCGTCGGTCGCCGTTGTTTAAGGCCATTGATCGGGGCAGAATTAGAACTTGCTGTTGGTTGATCATTTTTATCTGGGACCTCGTGAACACGTTGCTCCATGCGCTTCCGGTAAGCCTCATATGCTTCCGTATTTGGTGTTTCCAGATAAGGATGAGCGCTGAATTTCTTGTCAGCTTCACGCAAAGTCTCAGAAGGCAATTGCTTAAACCAACTTGGCGTTTTTGAAACTTGTAGTTCGGCAGCGTTAGCTTCCAAATTTGCATCCGAGATATTTGCAACATCAGCATGTTTAGCACGAATTTCAGTCATGGCTTGCCTCCAGTAGGTGTTATCTTGACGTTATCTAAACGGTTCACTTGCGACTGTTCCAGAATTTTCTGAGAATCTGCGTATCTCTTCCAACCGAGCACAGCCGCTGCTAAATTTGCGCCACTGTCTCCGTCCGATAATTTGAACATCAATGAAGTAAAATTTTCAAGCAATTTTTTATGGGCCAAATCCTGCGGTCTATCAATCACAGCTAACGTGAGAGATGTGGCCAATGTCTCGACACTTTGCTTGCCAACCACAAGGCCCGGCAATTCACGCGATGTTAAAATTGCGGGTTGATAGATCTTGGCTAAATCAGGCGATGCTTGCAATTCTAAAACATGAAAGCGCCCGTCACTCAAACCAGATGTTGAAATGTCGGTTCCCAAAATCAGTGCAGCATCTGCCTCTCCGTTGATCAATGCATTCACCGCTGCATCATCTTGTTTGGCGACGCGCGTGAATGAAATGTTGAGGCCGTTTAAAATTAATTCACCGGTGGCAAATGCAGCACTTTGGGCTGGTCCAGTTGCGATACGTTTTCCTGCCAAAGCAGCAACATTCGAAATGCTCTGTTTTGCAATTAACACAACGTTAAGAGAGGAGAGCTTGGCAATGTAGCTAAACCGGTCTTGTTGGCCATTTAAAAGATCTTGGCTGCTGGCATAATTTAGTGAATCAGATGAGATGATCGCTGCATCAACCAACGGTAAATTGGAAAGATCATTGAGGCCGCGCAGCCCGCCTTCACCCAGCATTGGCACAACACGCATGCCATTTTCATGATCAATTGTTTTAGCAATTTTGGAGGCAGCGGCAAGCCATTGTGGCTCTGCAGCAAGCAAACCAATTGTAGTTTCTTGGGGCTTTGTATCAGCATAAGCAAAACCGATGCCGGCAAAAACAACGCACACTCCAACACTGAGCAATAATTTTCTCAAGTCATACACCTCTGACTATAACCTGCACATTCCCACCTTGCAGAAAGCTGACACCGATCTGCAACACGCAAGCTTTTTCAGCTGCGAATGTGGCGATCAGGGGGCAGGTTAAAGGTCATCTTTGGGCAATCGGAAGATAGGAACGCAAAGCTGGCCCATCATATAAAGTAAGAGGGCGGATCAGAATATTATGTTGCAATTGTTCAATGCACTGAACCGTCCAACCCGGCACCCAGCCGACCGCAAAGATGGGCACGAATAAATCCGGTGCAATGCCGTTCAGATAATAAATAACGCCTGAATAAAAATCGACATTCACGTTCTCACCAAAGCGCGCATAGGGCTTCATCGCATCGACGCCAGCCTGCAAAATGGAAAACCAATTTAGTTCACCCATTTCAAGACTAAGTTTTTCAACACCGTTAAGCGTGTGGCGCAAACGAGGGTCTTCTGTCCCGTAACCTGTCACAGCTTCGCCCGCTGCCCGCTTGGCGTCTTTTCTTCTTCAGACATTATCGGTAATCCAGTTTCTATGAGCAATGCGATTGATGAAGCCAAAGCAAAGATCAAGGGCCAAAACCTCAAGCTGGTAATGCCAGAGGCGGATGATCCGCGCATCCAAGCTGCCGCCAAAATTTTGGCCGAGCAGGGCCTGGCCGTGCCGATTTTGGATATGCCTGAGACATCCCATGAAGAAATTGCAATTGTGATGGCGCGGCGCGAAAAAATGAATGAGGCGATGGCGGCGCGCCTTTTGAAAAAGCCACTTTATGCAGCTGGCGCAATGGTGGCCACTGGTGCAGCAGACGCCATGTTGGCAGGCGTGGCCAATCCCACAGCCCGCGTTATTGAAGCAGCCATGATCACCATCGGCCTAGCCCCAAACATCAATACGGCCTCAAGCTTTTTTCTAATGCAATGGCCGGATAAGCGTTTGGTGTTTGCCGACTGCGCGGTGAATATTCAACCCAACCCAAGTGAACTCGCCGACATCGTTTTGGCTTCAGCAGCGAGTGCGGCAAAGATTTTGGGTGGCCAACCGCGTGTCGCCTTGCTCTCATTCTCAACCAAAGGCAGCGGCAATCACCCAGATGTTGATAAAGTTGTGAAGGCCTTGGCGATTGCGCGCGGACTTGCACCCAATCTCCATATCGATGGCGAGTTACAGGGTGATGCCGCACTTTCCGAAGCTGTTGCAATGCGCAAATTAAACGGCTTAAGCGCTGTGGCGGGCAGGGCCAACGTGTTGGTGTTCCCTGATCTGGATGCGGGCAACATTGCCTATAAACTCACGCAATATTTGAGCGGCGCGCAGGCCATCGGCCCAATCCTTCAAGGTTTTGCTAAACCCGTTTCAGATTTGTCACGTGGTGCAAGTGTCGAAGACATAGTCGACACTGCAGCGCTTTTGCTCTCGATGGTGTAACGCTATTTCAACTCAATCTCGATAAAAGCATATTCGCTATCATTCGCGTTGATCACATCATGTTCAACGCCTTCTTTGCGGAAGTATGGAACACCTTTTTTCATCTCGGCAAAACTCGTGCCATCATTGGTCTCCAACTTCACTGTGCCGTCCATCAACGGCACTACAACATAATCGTGGCCATGCTTATGCCAACCTGTGTTTTGGCCAGGTTGGAAGCGATATTCCGTAACGATTACGCGCTCATTTTCGACAAACACAGTAGCTTTGGCGGTTCCAATCATGATGTTCTCCTTTTTTTAGTGTGAAACAGCACATTAAATTTGAAAAGTGCCAGTTGCAAAATTTAGGTTATGTTATAATATAACAGTATGCACCAAGCGAATCATAATCATGCCCACTGCACCGCCGAATTGATCTCCCGCGCCGAGCAAACCTGCGCCAAGCGCGGCACAAGATTGACCGACCAGCGCAAAGACGTTTTGGCCAGCGTGGCTGAAAGCCACAGCGCTGTGGGAGCTTATGAAATTATTGAGCGTATGGCCACTGCTGGTTCAAGGCCCGCACCCATTACAGTTTATCGCGCACTCGATTTTTTGCTCGATCATGATTTGGTGCACAAAATCGAAAGTCGAAATGCCTATGTAGCCTGTGCAGGTGCGCATTTGAACGATCAGCCCACGTTGTTGATTTGCGATCGGTGTGGCGTTGTTGATGAAGTTTTGGCTCCCTCCACCAATGCCTGCCTGGAAAATACAGCCGCCGCAAGACATTTTGCTGTCAACAAAACTGTGATCGAATTATCGGGCACATGCAACCAATGTGCAGTGAGCCGCTAGCATGCTGAAAATTAATCCAGCTCTCATCACAACCCATGCGCTTGGTCTTAAGATTGGTGGCCGCAACATTTTAGAGAATGTGAATATCTCGGTTCATGACCGTGAAATCGTAACCGTTATCGGCCCCAATGGTGCTGGCAAATCAACTCTCATTAAAGTGATGCTCGGCCTCGTTCGGCAAACATCGGGGCATATTCACCAGCGCGCTGATCTGCGCGTGGGTTATGTTCCGCAGCGCTTTCCCGTTTCACCCAATGTGCCCTTATCAGTTCAGCGCTTAATGACGCTTACACACAAGGCAACTGAGTTGGAGCTGCAACACGCATTAGCCGAAACTGGCATTGCTCATTTGATCAATGCGCGTGTGGCCGATTTATCTGGTGGTGAATTGCAACGTGCTCTTTTAGCCAGAGCACTTCTGCGCCAACCACAATTGCTTGTGTTAGATGAACCCGTGCAAGCCGTGGATTTTGATGGTGAGCTAAAGCTCTATGAATTGATCTCCAACATCCGCAAAGCGCGCGGCTGCGGCATACTCATGGTCAGTCATGATTTGCATATGGTGATGGCCGAGAGTGACCGCGTGATTTGTTTAAACGGCCATATCTGCTGCGAAGGAGCACCAATTGCAGTGCAGAAAAGCCCGGAATTCTCAAAAATGTTCGGGCCTAAAGCAGCGGTAATGATTGCTGGTTATTTGCATCATCACGACCATGATCACGAGAGCCATATAGGCGAAGCGCACGCGGATTCGCCTTTTAGTGATTTTAAGCCGGGTCATAGACATTAATGATCAGCGCCAATCCCCAAGTCCCGTCATCCCTGCAGAGGCAGGGATCCAGCTTAAGTATCAAAAGCGAGATTGAAGAAAGCTGGATTCCTGCCTACGCAGCGGCGTGCTTTACGTTTGATATAGAGGTTTGACTTTAGAAGATGAACCCCGCCATCCTGTTTGAACCCTTCTTCATCCGCGCGCTGCTTGCAGGTCTTGGCATTGCCATCGTCGCGGGCCCGATCGGTTGCTTCATCGTCTGGCGGCGCATGGCTTATTTTGGTGAGACGCTGGCCCACGCTGGCCTGTTTGGCGTTGGTGTTGGATTATTGTTTAACGTTAGCATAACACTGGGCGCAGTGGTGGCCGCCATTCTCATCGCACTTTTGCTGCTCGCATTAAAGCGCCAACAACAAGTGGCAACCGACACATTACTCGGTATCCTTTCGCACACAGCATTGGCGCTCGGAATCATCACAATTGGATTGGTAACGGGCGCAGTGACTGGTCATCTCGATATTTTATTTGGTGACGTTTTAACGGTTTCAAAAAACGACGTCATCACCATTTGGATCGGCGCTATCGCTGTTCTTGCAGTTATCACTTATCTCTGGCGCGATCTAATCGCCATTTCCGTCCATGAAGAATTAGCGCGGGCTGAGGGTGTGAACGTGCCTTGGGTGGAACTGGTTTTCCTGATCACCATGGCCGCCGTCACAGCATTCGCCATGAAAATAGTTGGTCTTCTGTTGATCACCGCGCTGACCGTCATTCCTGCCGCCGCCGCAAGACGAATGGCTAACACGCCCGAAGCGATGGCAGTGTGGTCAATTATTTTCGCAGCAATTGCCGCAATCGGGGGACTGCTGATGTCGGCCCTCTACGGAACCATCGCTGGACCATCCATAGTCCTTTGCGCCAGCTTCCTCTTTGTCTTGACCTTGTTAAAAAGGCAGAGCAATTAGGCAAATTATGTCTTACTCAGCAATCGAAACGAGACGAAAAACCATTGGCGTAAACGTCGGCCACATTAAAGTGGGAGGCGCGGCACCCATTGTCGTGCAGTCCATGACCAACACTGATACAGCAGATGTGCAAGGAACGGCCAAGCAATGTTTTGAACTTGCCAAAGCCGGATCAGAATTGGTGCGCATCACTGTTGACCGCGAGGAAGCCGCCGCCGCCGTGCCTGCTATTCGCGCAGCGCTTGATAATATGAATTGCAACGTGCCGCTGGTAGGGGATTTCCATTATAACGGCCATACACTGCTAACCGCTTATCCTGATTGCGCTGAGGCACTGGCCAAATATCGCATCAATCCTGGCAATGTGGGTTTCAAAGACAAGAAAGACCGCAACTTTTCAACGATGATTGAGGTGGCGATCAAACATAACAAACCCATCCGAATTGGCGTGAATTGGGGATCACTCGATCAGGCCATGCTTGCGAACTTGATGGACGAAAATGCCAAATCCGCAAACCCAATTCCTGCGCGTGCTGTGATGCACGAAGCCATCGTGCGTTCTGGGATTGAATCCGCTCTGTTCGCAGAGGAGCTGGGCCTCGCACGCAACAAGATCATCATCAGTGCCAAATGTTCGGAAGTACAAGACTTGATCGCCGTCTACCGTATGATGGCGGCGCGGACGGATCACGCATTACATTTGGGACTGACTGAAGCAGGCATGGGATCAAAAGGCATCGTCGCCTCTACAGCCGCACTTTCGGTTTTGTTGCAAGAAGGCATTGGCGATACCATCCGCATTTCGCTCACTCCTGAACCTGGCGGTGACCGCACGCGTGAAGTGATTGTCGCCCAAGAAATTCTACAAACCATGGGTCTTCGCGCTTTTGCACCCATGGTCATCGCTTGTCCCGGCTGCGGCCGCACCACATCAACAGTGTTCCAAGAATTGGCCCAAGACATCCAATCTTATGTGCGAAACCGCTTGCCTGATTGGCGCGAGACTTATCCGGGCTTTGAAAACCTCTCACTCGCTGTCATGGGTTGCATCGTCAATGGCCCCGGCGAATCCAAACATGCAGATATTGGCATTTCATTACCGGGCACTGGTGAGTTGCCCGCCGCCCCAATTTATATTGATGGCAAAAAGGTGAAAACCTTGCGCGGCGAAAACATCTCGCAACAATTCCAAGAAATAGTTGAAGACTATGTCAGTAAACGCTGGGGTTGAACCGCCACATTTTCCGATGCGGCCCTCTCCAGACTTGCGTAAGCAAGTCAGGAGAGGGCCGATTTAAATCGCCAGATGCGTCATTATTTATGACGATTAGTATTATGTCCGGCGCTCAATCATAAAATGCGCGGCTTGATGTAAAACATCCGCTCTTTCATCATAGTGTTTCAAAGCTTCCTCCTCAGCGAATCTGACTAAAGCTTTTGCAGTGGCTTTGGCCTTTGCAAGCCCGAGGAAATCTACAAAAGTAGCCTTGCCCTTTACCTTATCTTTTTGCGTTGCCTTGCCCAACATTTCTGTCGACGATTCAACGTCTAAAACATCATCCGCAATTTGAAATGCCTGCCCAATAGCATGGGCATATCTTTGGAGTGGTAATAAATCAGCAGTCGCGATGATGGGCCCCACCGTGCATGCAAAAATAAACAAAGCTCCCGTTTTTTTATTTTGCATATCGGAAATTTCATCAATCGACGCAAAGTTCTTTGTCTCGGCCTCAATATCCAGCATCTGCCCTCCGACCATTCCATCAGGGCCCGATGCTTTTGCAAGTTGCAATATAATCTCAAGCGGCGCATTGGCCCGCGCTAAAATCTCAAATGCAAAAGTCAGCAAACCATCGCCAGCCAAAATCGCCGTTGCTTCATCAAACTTCCTGTGCGTAGTGGGCTGCCCGCGCCGCAGATCATCATTATCCATCGCCGGCAAATCATCATGCACCAGTGAATAACAATGCACGCACTCCAAAGCGCAAGCCACATCCAGCGCCAGAGCCGGATCGACATCATGAAGCCTGCAAGACTCTAAAACAAAGAACGGTCGCAACCTTTTGCCTTGCCCCAAAACCGCATAGCGCATCGCCTCACGCAAGCGGTTGTTCGGGATTTCAGGGAGCAGTAAATTGAGTCTAGTTTCGGTGGCGGCAGCCGCCGCGCTCAACGCCTTTTCAAAAGCAGATAGTGCCAAATCAAGTTCCCCTGTGTTATGAGACGTTTAATCCCACCACGGTCCCACCCTCGACCGTCATTCCCGCGAAAGCGGGAATCCAGCTTTAGGCTGGGTGACTTGTTGAAAGCTGGATACCTGCTTTCGCAGGAATGACGGTTATAGGATGTGATTGTCTCACGTAGTCGAGCCAACTCTAATCATGAACCACCTTTGATGCAAATCGCATTCCCGAAACGGTTGAAGACTTTTTGGTATGCTCGCAAAAAATGGCAGCGCTGGGTTTTAGGCATTGTTGGCTGCATCATCGCCTGGCCGATTGTGATGACGCTGGTTTATGGTGTGTTGCCGCCGCCCGTTTCAAACCTCATGCTCAGCCGTCTCATTTCGGGAAATGGCATCCACAAACAGTGGATGAGTTTGGATCAAATGTCGCCTAATCTGGCCCGCGCCGTGGTGAGCAGCGAGGATGCACGCTTCTGCGGCCATAATGGCGTTGACTGGGTGGAGTTCCAAGATGCCTTTGGCGCTACGTTTGAAGATGGTGAAGCACCTTCAAGAGGAGCCAGCACCATTTCGATGCAAACCGCCAAGAACATGTTTCTGTGGGATGGGCGCGGCAGCGGCGTTCGCAAAATCTTTGAAATCCCAACGGCCTATTGGATGGATTTCATTTGGACGAAACATCGCATGCTCGAAATCTATCTCAACATCGTCGAGTGGGCGCCCGGAGTTTATGGTGCCGAATCCGCCTCGCAATATCATTTCAAGAAATCAGCTAGCCAATTAACCAAGCGCGAAGCCGCGTTGCTCGCCGCAGTTTTGCCCAACCCGATCAAGCGCAATGCTGGCAAACCATCACGCGGGGTTAAAATCGTCGCCAACAGCATCCAAGGCCGTATGTCTGATATTGATGCCTATCTGACTTGTATCCACTAAAGCCTTCGGCTATAAGCCCGCCAACAGATGTTGGTCTTTCGGCCATTATTTACAAAGAATCATTATATATCAGAGGGTTAAATTATGGCCGTTCCACGGAAAAAAATGTCTCGCAGCCGCATCGGAATGCGCCGCTCGGGCCAGAAAATGCAAACCGTAACTTGGATCGAAGACAAGAAGTCTGGCGAACTCCGTCGTCCACACCACCTTGATTTGAAGACCGGAATGTATCGTGGCCGTCAAGTTATGGACGTTAAGGCTGAAGTTTAAGCCTTTATTTACGAAATTTTCAAAAAGGCTCCATTTATTGGAGCCTTTTTTATTGTCCAGAAGTTTGGAATTGATATTTGGCAGCTGAATTGCAGGTTGGAATGCATGTTGGCTGGACGGTGGCAAGACTTCAAAGTTACAGTTTTAAGCGCGGATGCGGCGCAATCCCTTGCTGCTGATTGGAATCACCTCAACGCCAGTGCCATTCAATCTGCGGGTTGCAATGCGCCAGAACTGATTCTGCCGCTGTTAAAGCATGTTGGCGGCGCAAAGTTGCAGACTGTTTGCCATGGTTCAGATTTGCTGATGGCGTTTCCGGCTTCGTTGAAGCGGCTGTTTTTGAAAACATGGAACACACCGCTTACCACCAGCGGCCTTCCTCATCTTAGTTCCGAGCTTAGTGCCAGCGTGTTGTTCGCATATATCAACGCGCAGACCAAACCAGTTCTGTTTAACGCCATCCCCTCGCAAGGGCCATTTATTGAAACGTTGAAAAAACAATCCTCCAACTTTTCGATCATTCAAACGTGGCAACGTGCTGCATTAGAACCCACAGGCAGTTTTGACGATTGGCTGCAAACAAACTTCGATCAAAAACGCCGCAAAGAATTCAAACGCCTGCGCAACCGCCTCAGCGAACAAGGCAAGATGACGACTGACATTCTGCAGCAAGGCCAAGACCCCAAACCATTCGTTGATGATCTAGTCTCAATCGAGGCCAGAGGCTGGAAGGGTAGTCGCGGAACAGCAATTGCATCAAACCCAAAACTCAAGCTAGCTCTGGAAGAAGCTTGCGTAAATCTCCACCGAGCACACAAACTTCGTTTCTGGAGTTTAAAGTTAGACGGCAAGGCCATCGCATCGTTGTTTGCTATTGTCGAAGGTGATCAAGCTTGGCTTGGTAAAATTGCTTACGATGAGGCCTTCGCAAAATATTCTCCGGGCGTGCAAATCATAATTGATTGCACCGAGACCTTATTTTCTGAGCCTCAAATTAAACTAATCGATTCCACGGCCATTCCAAACCATCCGATGATTGACCGCATCTGGCGTGACCGAATTGAAATGGTCAATGTGTTTGTGGCGCCAGCTTCAATATCGAAATTCAAATTCAACACCATCGTTAAACTGGAACAGCAACGCATTCATTGGCGCGGCATTGCTCGCGACCTCTATTACAGACTAAGGAAACAGCACAGATCATGAGCGTCGTCATTGTCGATCCACAAATTGCCCGCGATAATTTTTTAAAAAAACCGTTTCGCCTGAAACACACTTTAGCAAACAATCCGCTTTTTGCTTTGTCGCGTTTGGTGGAACTTGCCAAATCTTTGCCTCGCGATGCCATTGAATATAATTCGGGCAAAGTGGCCATCGGTGCCAAGCCTGCGGACGTGCCGAAGATTGATCGCTCGGCTGAAGATGTGATCAAATCGATCGAAACAGAAAATGCGTGGATGGTGATCAAGCACGTGGAAAATCAACCGGAATATCGCGCATTGTTGGAGCAGTTTGTATCCGAAGCAAACATCGCGGCAGGTCGCAAGCATTCAGATTTTTCCGACATCGAAGGCTTCATTTTTGTATCTTCTGCCAAGGCCACAACGCCATTCCACAATGACGCTGAAGAAAACATCTTGATCCAAATCAAAGGTGATAAATTTGTCAGCACCTTTGACAATGATGACCGCACGCTTCTCTCAGAAGAAGATTTAGAAATTTCGCCCAGCCGCCACCGCAATCGCAATTATCAAGATTGGTTTGAAGAACGCGCCACGCTGCACACACTAAAACCTGGTGATGCTGTTCACATGCCTTACATGATTCCGCATTGGGTCAGCACCGGCAACACTTATTCAATTTCCATGGCGATGACATGGAAAACACCTGAAGTTTTACGCTTAAATAAAATCCGCTTGATGAATGGCACACTGCGCCGCTTCGGCATGCCGCAACGCGGCCCCGGCGTTTCACCTGCAACTGATGCAATTAAAGTATTCGCTCACGATGCAGCGCGTCTGGTAATTGACCCCTTGCGCAAAACAGAAACAGCCCGGCGTGTTTTGCGCGGGCTGATCTATGGCAAGAATGCCAATTATTACTTGAAGTCTAAACCTAAGCAATAACGTTCTCTGCTGATTTGTAAGTATAACCCAAATCATCGGCCACGGCCTTGTAAGTCACATGGCCCGCTGCCACGTTCAGGCCGTTGCGTAAATGCACGTCATCAGCCAATGCCTTCTTCCAACCCTTGTTTGCAATCGCCATTGCAAATGGCAGTGTGACGTTGTTGAGCGCAAATGTTGATGTACGCGCCACACCGCCGGGCATATTGGCCACGCAATAATGGATGACGTTACCAACCACATAAGTTGGCTCTGCATGCGTCGTAGCATGTGAAGTTTCAGCACAACCACCCTGGTCAATCGCCACATCCACAAACACTGAACCTGGCTTCCAGTCCTTCAGCATCGCCTTAGTCACCAGCTTTGGCGCAGCAGCACCAGGAATGAGCACGCCACCGATCACCAGATCAGCCGCCGCACATTCGTCTTCAATAGCGCCCTGCGTGGAAT
>JAYTSN010000040.1:0-6734 GCA_043745625.1 Aestuariivirga sp.
TGCAGCCGTGGCCAATGGTGGCTTGGCTGAGAAATTGCTGGATTATGCGCAAAAGATCGCGCAGTACGAGCATTTGAAAGTTACAGGATTAGGGTTACAAACGTAAAGCATGAGCGATATTATCGATAATAACGACAAGACCGGCGCACCACGCACTGGAAGCACGTTGAGCCTGAAGCGCCCGGCGATGGTCAAGCAGAACTTTGCCCATGGCCGTCAAAAGACCGTGGTTGTTGAAACCAAGCGTAAGCGCTTTGGTGAAGGCGGCTCTACTCCGTCTGATGAAAGATCGAAATTTACGATTGCTCCTAAGGTCGCAGAGCCAGTTGCGCCAAAACCCGTTGTTGCAGCACCTTCGCGACCAGGCGTTGTATTACGCACACTTTCTGCTGATGAGCGCGAGGCCCGCACCGCTGCTTTGGCCGATTCACGGGTTCGTGAAGCCGAAGAACGCAAACGCCAAGAAGCTGATGCCGTTCGCCGTACTGAGCAGGAAGTACATGACAAGATTGAGCGTGATGCTGCGGCAAAACGCAAAGCTGAAGATGATGCCCGTCATAAAATGGAAGATGACGGAAAGCGCAAGGCTGATGAAGCGGCAAAGAAGCTTGCTCCAAAAACCGAAACGCGCACTTCAGCTCCTGCTGAAGAAGAAGATAATAATAGTGGCAAGCGCCCCAAGACGATGATGCGCCCTGCAGGCGGTGTGATCCGCCGCATTGTAACGCCGCCCGCACCCACACGCACAAAGGCTGATGCTGATAAACGCCGTGGACGCCTTACTGTTTCAAACGCCATGGCTGAAGGTGATGACGACCGCGCGCGTTCAGTGGCTGCTTTCCGCCGCCGGACTGAGCGTCTGAAGAAGCAAGCACAAGGCTTCACCAAGCCAACTGAAAAAATGACTCGTGAAATCGTGATCCCTGAAGCGATCACGATTCAAGAACTATCTAACCGCATGGCCGAACGCGCTGTGGACATTATCAAGTTGCTGATGAAGCAAGGCCAGATGCACACGATCAATGATTTGATCGATGCTGATACCGCGCAGATCATTGCCGAAGAAATGGGCCATAAGGTTAAACGCGTTTCAGAAGCAGACGTGGTTGAAGGCCTCGACATTCAGGACGATCCAGCGGAATCATTGTTGCCGCGCCCACCTGTTGTCACCATCATGGGTCACGTTGACCATGGTAAAACATCATTGCTTGATGCCATCCGCAAGACCAATGTGGTCACTGGTGAAGCAGGCGGCATTACGCAGCATATTGGTGCTTACCAAGTCAAAACGACAAATGGCATTGTGACATTTATCGATACGCCAGGCCATGAAGCCTTCTCTTCGATGCGGGCCCGTGGTGCGCAGGCGACAGATATTGTGGTGCTTGTAGTTGCTGCCGATGACGGTGTGATGCCACAAACAATCGAAGCTATTAGCCACGCTCGCGCTGCTGGTGTTCCGATCATTGTTGCGATCAACAAGATGGATAAGCAGACTGCTAATCCAACGCGGGTGCGCACAGATTTGCTGCAACATGAAATCGTTGTTGAAAGCATGGGCGGCGACACCATGGATGTGGAAGTATCTGCAGCCAAGGGAACCAATCTGGATAAATTGCTTGATGCAATTTTGTTGCAAGCTGAAGTTCTCGACCTCAAAGCCAATCCAAACCGCATGGCATCTGGTCTTGTGGTTGAAGCGCAGCTTGATAAGGGCCGTGGGCCTGTTGCCACTGTGCTTGTGCAACGCGGCACTTTGAAATTGGGTGATCTGTTTGTGGCTGGTTCTGCCTGGGGCCGGGTTCGCGCGCTGATCGATGATAAGGGTGCGCATGTGAAAACCGCTGGGCCTTCGGCTCCGGTTGAAGTGCTTGGTCTTAACTCTGCGCCCGAAGCGGGGGATCGTTTCGACGTTGTTGAGAATGAAGCGCGTGCGCGTGAAATTACGGATTACCGTGAACGCAAACGCCGCGAGACACGTGGCACGGGTGCGGTTCGTTCATCACTTGAACAAATGATGAGCCAGCTTAATCAAGCAGGTCGTGCGGAATTTCCAGTGTTGGTGAAAGCCGACGTGCAGGGTTCTGCTGAAGCCATCGTGCAAGCCATTGAAAAAATCGGCAATGATGAAATCCGCGCCCGCGTGGTTCATTATGCGGTGGGTGGTATTTCGGAAAGCGATATCAACTTGGCATCGGCGTCTGGTGCAGTGGTGCTGGGCTTTAACGTGCGTGCCAATGGGCAGGCGCGCGATGCTGCGCAAAAGCAAGGCATTGAAATTCGCTATTACAACATCATCTATGATCTGGTGGACGATATCAAAGCCGCGATGGGCGGTAAGCTTGCGCCAGAAATTCGCGAAACCTTCTTGGGCAACGCGAAGATTTTGGAAGTGTTCAACATCACCAAGGTTGGCAAGGTTTCGGGCTGTATGGTCACCGAAGGTACGGTTCAACGTGGTGCGAAAGTGCGCTTGATCCGCGATAACGTGGTGGTGCATGAAGGCACGTTGAGCACACTCAAGCGCTTCAAGGACGAAGTGAAAGAAGTGCAAACCGGCCAAGAATGCGGCATGGCGTTTGAAGGTTATCAAGACATGCGCGCTGGCGATGTGATCGAGTGCTTTAGAGTTGAGAAGGTGCAACGGACGCTGGCTTAATATCTAATGCAGTATTTTTCGCGGCCTTGAGCGATCAGGTGTCCGTTGCCCGAAAGGGAGTCAAATGCCAAGGCAGCCCAAAAGGCTGCTTTTGGTTTTTTTGGAGTTGATGATGATCTCCGGCCTTTCCCATCTCACGTTCATCGTCCGTGACCTCGAAAAAATGTCACGCATCATTGTCGAAGTTTTTGGCGGGCGTGAGGTCTATGCCAGTGCTGCCGAACAACACTCGCTCTCGCCAGAAAAATTCTTCGACGTAAATGGAATTTGGATCGCCATTATGCAAGGTGATCCGCTGCCCACGCGCAGTTACAATCATGTAGCGTTTAAAGTTTCTGTTAAGCAGTTAGAAAAAGCCAAATTGGTGATTGAGAAACTGGGGTTGGAGTTTAGCTCTTCCCGCCCCCGCGTTGTTGGTGAAGGACAATCGCTTTATTTTCATGATTATGATAATCATCTGTTTGAATTGCACACCGGCACGCTTGCAGAGCGATTGGCCGCTTATAAAGAATTGGACCAAAAACCATGAGCCACGCACGAGCCCCATCCCAACGCATGTTGCGCGCGGGCGAACTTATTCGCCATGCACTGGCCGAGATTTTTCTGCGCGGCGAAACCAATGATCCTGATTTGGGTAAATTGGCGCCCACCGTTGTGGAGGTGCAAATTTCCCCCGATCTCAAAATCGCCACTGCTTATGTGCGCACTTTATTTGCGGGTAAGGAAGAATTGATGATGGAAGCCTTGCATAAGAACCGCAAATATATTCGCGGATTAATGGCACCAAAACTAGGCATGAAATATACGCCCGATGTTCGGTTTCGAATCGATACCGCTTTGGATTACGCGAACAAAATCGATGAGATATTGCGCAAACCGGAAGTGCAGCAAGATTTGAAGAAGGACGATTGACGGTCTTCTTGCTCCCGGAGCGTTTTGACTTTTCATGAAAATTCAAAATCACCCTAAGTTACAATTTTCGATCAACTTTGCTAAACTTTGACGATTTCGTCAAAGTTTATGTTGATCTCGTGCAATTGAACCTTATGTTGTTTTTCTATCATTATGGGAGTTTGAAATGCGTATCATTGCGACACTGGCTTTAGCGTTTATATCACAGGTGAGTTTTGCGGCGGCGCAAACCACAGAAGAAGTGAAGTCTGATATTTTGTCGGCCCTCTCAACGCCCATGCCGATCACCGTGGTCGGGCCTATCATGACCCGCAATGTGAAGGTGACAAAAGAGGGTGATGCATTTCTCGCCACGCTTGAACAACCCATGTTGATGGGCATTATCCCGCTGGGTTCCATGTCATTCAAGCTAACCCCCGCAGGCGATAAGCTTTACCGT
Source organism: Aestuariivirga sp. (assembly GCA_043745625.1). Lineage (GTDB taxonomy): Bacteria > Pseudomonadota > Alphaproteobacteria > Rhizobiales > Aestuariivirgaceae > Aestuariivirga. The sequence continues at coordinate 4,011 of JAYTSN010000040.1, forward strand.
GTGACTGATTTCAAACTGCCCAAGACTCTTGAGGTTTTTAACAGCTTCAAGGTCGGCATTGGTGGCACAACATTTGATGGCGTATGGTCAACGGAAAGCCGCAGCTACCGCAAGCTTAACTTCCAGCTTGATCAAATCAGTGTTGCACCCAAGGGGTCACAAAACGCTCAAGTTCAGATTGGATCGCTTTCGCTTGATGTGGCCAAGGATGGCAATGGGGGCGCTCCTGAAAGCAAGTTTTTGCTGCATGCCAGCGACATCAGTTCCAAAGGCTATCCACCTGATAATATCAATGTGAAAAGTTTAACTGCAGACTTGCGCGCCAAGGGTGAAGAACCCGTTGATCTTTACGCGGTGCTGTCGCGTTTTGCTGTGCTTGCTGCCACGCAGCAGGGTGGTGGCGATTCCGTTTTGCAATTTGCTGAATCGTTGCGCGCGCAAAAATACGATAAAGTGTCTCTCAATCTTTCCGCAGAGGGTGTGGATGTGACGGGCGCTGCGCCTGAATCGACCAATAAGTTTTCGGTTGCTTCGGTTGCTGGCACAGCTGAACTGAGCAATGTGACGCCGGACAATTGGGGTTCAGTTGCCATTACCATTAATGGCAAGGATATTCATGACAAGGGCTTGATTGATGTGAAGCAAATGGATGCTGACACTGGCTCAATTTCTTTGACTGGAACGCAGATTCCGATCGGGGCAACTCTCAATGCGATTGGAAAACTTCAAGCCATTTCGAATGGCGAGGCAACATCGCTCAAAGTTTCTGATGTGTTAGATGGTCTTTTTAATATTGGTGCGCTCAAAGTGACAACGAATGCCAGCGGCATCGTATATCTGCCGCTCAAGGAAGACGAGCCCACCCTTCGTGTTGGGAAATATTCATCCGAGACGGGCACTGAGGGTCTCCGCGATAATAAGGGCCGCTTATTTTTCTCAATGGTTGTTGATGATTTCAATTTAGATGTGAAAAAGTTCGACACTGAATTGGAGAAAAAACTGACAGCTATACTGAACCCGAAAGTTTTCCATTACGATGTGAGTGTTTCGGAGTTCAATGAATCCCTGCTGCGCAAGTTGTTTGGCGATGTGGTGATTAATAATGAGAAGGATTATGTGGCGTTGGCAGCACCAGCCATTGCTTATGTGATGGCGATGAAGCCGGTGATTGAAACCAAGGATGTGCGTTATCAGTCAGCTGACATTGATGTTGCTCTTTCCGGATTGGTTCGGTTTTATCCCGCTTGGGTTTTAGGCGCCCTGCCATATGAGGGTGAAAATAAAATTTCGTTTAAAGGGCTTGATAAAGTTATGGCTCTGCTTGACGAATTGAAGAACACGCCACCCGAAGCGGCAACGCCTCCTGTTGCGGTGGAAGGAACTGCTGAACAAGTGGAACCTCCGATTCCCGTTGACAATCGGGGCACCTATGCTCTGGCGCAATCTGGTTTACTCACAATGAAAGCACTCGCCAAAACCGAAGGTGATGCGCTGACATGGTCGATCAAATATCCCAAGGCAGGCCAAGGGCTGTTTTTGGTGAATGACATTGAACTGCGCTTTCCTGATCTTGCTGGCTCACTGGGGCCGCTTCTGCTGGGCTATGGCGGCGGGTTCTGGCGCTGAAAATTTAATGAGAAGTTAGGTATCTGACATGAAGCGTGTTATATTACATTGTAATACAATGTAGTCACGGAGTTTACTAATGAGCAAAACCATGATTTCTGCGCGAATTCCGGAAAAACTTTCGGATGAACTGGGAGCATTGGCGGTTCAAATGAAGCGTTCAAAAGGATTTATTCTGACTGAAGCGCTTGAAAATTATGTCAGTCGCGAAGCTTGGATTTCCAGGAAGATTGATCAATCGCTTGTGGCGGCGGATGCTTCTGGCGAGCGCTATTCACAAGAGGTTGTTGAAAAGTGGTTTATGGCATTAGGAACCGAGAATGAGTTGCCAATGCCGGATCCAGATGTCTTGGTTGAAATGAAATAATGTGAAGGTTAATTGGATCAGGCAGGCGCTGGGTGATCTGCGCGATATTATTAAATACATTGATGCGAAAAACCCGCAGGCGGCATTGCGCGTGAAGCATAGGATCATCATATTGTCACGCCAACTTCAGGAATATCCACACTCTGGTATGGCGGTGGACAGACCCAATACGCGGAAGTTGGTTGTGACGGGTTTTCCGTATATTTTAATCTACCGTATCGTTGATGGATGGGTGGACATAAGCGCTGTGATTGATGCCAGAATGGAAAGAGCACCCGATATATAATGAAAAAACGCGGCAAACCGGTTCATGGTTGGGTTGTTTTTGATAAGCCACTTGGAATGTCATCCACGCAAGGGGTTGGCAAAATTCGATGGTTGTTTGATGCAGAAAAGGCGGGACACGGGGGAACTTTAGATCCACTCGCTACTGGTTTGTTGCCAATTGCGCTGGGTGAAGCCACAAAAACTGTGCAATGGGCTATGGACGGGCGGAAAAAGTATGAATTTCGAATTAAATGGGGCTCAGAGACGGCAACTGACGATCTTGAAGGAGAAGTTACCGCAATTTCAGTATCGAGACCGAACAAAAATAGTATTGAATCGATACTTACCGAGTTTTTAGGTGAAATTACGCAGATTCCTCCGATTTATTCGGCGCTGAAGATTGATGGCGCGCGCGCTTATGACTTGGCACGGGCGGGTGAAACGCCAGAGATGAAGCCGCGGCA
>JAYTSN010000041.1:0-17783 GCA_043745625.1 Aestuariivirga sp.
TGGTGAAACTCACTCTCGAATTTTATCGCAGAAATTATATCGAAGGCTTGTGTCTATCGTCCGGCATCATCAAATCGCCTGATTATACAATGGAACAAATGAAAGAAATTGCGCGTAAGCTTCGCGTGGAACATCAATTTCAAGGTTATATTCACTTGAAATCCATCGCCAACGCTGCACCGGAATTAATCCACGAAGCGGGGCTTTTCTCAGACCGCCTTTCAATCAACATAGAAATGCCGACTGATGTTGCATTAAGTCAAATTGCGCCAGAAAAAGATGTTGTTGCAATCAAAAAGGCAATGTCGTCGATAAGCGAGAAAATTTTATCGGCCGTTGAACCGACCATAATAAAAAAACGCATTGAAAAATTTGTGCCCGCTGGTCAGAGCACACAAGTGATTGTGGGTGCCGATCACTCATCCGATACAGTTATTCTCAATCGCAGTGCGTCGCTTTACACAGGCTACAAACTGATGCGGGTTTATTATTCAGCCTTCAGCCCAATTCCAGATTCTTCTGTAAAACTGCCGCTGATTAAACCACCGCTGATGCGTGAACACAGATTGTATCAGGCCGATTGGTTGATGCGGCTTTATGGTTTTAATGTGGATGAAATTACGCCAGTGGAAACTGGAATGTTAGATTTGGATATTGATCCAAAATTAGCATGGGCGTTGCTTCATCGCGGCGATTTTCCGGTGATTGTCAATAGCGCACCATATGAAAAGCTTTTGCGCGTGCCGGGCTTTGGCGTGAAAACGGTTCGCAAAATCGTAAGTTCAAGACGACATGCGAAGTTGCGCTATGCGGACATTGTGAAACTTGGTGCAAATATGAAAAATGCGAAGTCATTTATTCTAACGCCAGATTGGCACCCAGTACAGCAATCGACTCGTTAAATTTGCGACAACGCTTCGTTCCAAAAATGAGCAAGCTTGAGCTTTTTTGCTGATCCACAAAACTGTTTCAGCAACAGCACCGTTTGAATCATGCAGAACAATTGCGCGTGGATGCATGGCAGCAGGCCTAGCACCTTGAGATATTATTTGGTCTTGGGGCATCGCATCGCATGATGATTTATTTTCAACGCCTGCTGAAATTGAAAATCCGGCCAAGGTCGAGAACAATAAAGTTCCGAAACTTTTCCTTGAACTTGCACAGACTTGTGTTTGCCATAGTGATCCCGAACAATTTGCATTGCTTTATCAGTTTCTTGTAGATTGCTTAGAAAATCCACACGGTTTGGAAAATGCCGCGAATTCTTTGGTCAGCAAAGTCAGTTCAATGTACAAATCTGTTGGGCGCGATAAACCCAAAATGAAAGCCTTCGTGCGCTTTAACGAAAATCACCATGTCGAAGGTGAACGACGTAGATTTGTTGCTTGGTTTGAGCCTGAACATTTTATAGTGGAAGAAACCTCAAATTTCTTCATGCGCAGGTTTAGCGATATGAATTGGTGTATCGCAACACCAAAAGGCAGCGCGATTTTTGTGAATGGAAATTTGTCGTTTAATCCCGCTCCAGCACAGTGTGTTGAACTGTCAGACGATACCGAGAACCTATGGAAGACTTACTACGCAAATATTTTTAATCCAGTACGTATCAAATTAAATGCCATGCGTTCCGAGATGCCTAAAATATATTGGCACAACATGCCCGAAGCCGCTCCAATATCGGAACTGGTGGCTAATGCCGAGCATCGAGTGAGGTCCATGCAAAATGCAGATCCTACGAAACCCGTCCATTTTTCCGGTGCAGCACGCGCTAAAATCATAACCTTCGCCCCAATAAACGTCGATAATTTTGTGTCACTTGATTCGTTGAACGAAGCGGCAAAAAAGTGCCAGCGTTGCCCGTTGCACTACAATGCAACTCAAACAGTCTTGGGTGAAGGTGCCGTGAATGCAAATTTGATGATCGTGGGCGAATAGCCTGGCGATGCAGAAGATCTCAGCGGCCGCCCCTTTATAGGACCTTCAGGAAAATTACTGGATCAAGGTTTGCGGTTAGAAAATATTGAACGGAAAGATATCTATGTCACAAATGCAGTAAAGCACTTCAAGTTTGAGCCCAGAGGCAAACGTCGAATACACCAAAAACCAAACGCCGATGAAATCCAACATTGCAAATATTGGCTTGTAAACGAAATCAATCTCGTGCGCCCAAAACTTATATTAGCTATGGGCGCAACGGCAATTGGTGCGTTAAGGGGTTCTGATAAAAATGTAACCACGCGGCGAGGTCAAATCGAAAACTTTAATGCCACAACTCAAATCCTGCCAACGTTTCATCCTGCCGCTATTCTAAGAATGCAGGATGTCGACCAATCAAACCAGATGCAAAGGCAGTTTTTTTCAGATTTGAAACAAGCCGCACGTTTATTAACTTAATTTACTAACGGCTTTCAATAACCCGGTCTGGAATTGGCGCTACCGTTTCTTTAATGTCAATTTTTCGCCATGTGCGCCACTATTGAGTATTTTTTCTGCAACATCGTGCTTTACTTCATTGTCAGTTGGTATTGGCGCAGTATGTTGATCCGCTGTCATTTTTTAGCGTCTTTGCCAGAACTCTCATGGCGTGCAGATTCCGCAAACTCTGCAACAGCTTCTGGACGCTGCTTTTGATTAGAAGATTTTTCAATGTTCATTTTTGGCTCCTCCAATTGGTAATATTAATGAGACGGGTGTCCACAGCAACGCTTAACCAAGTCAATCGTTCCAGCAAAACGCGAAAAAGGCCCAAGTCACCTAAACGTGTTGATGCGTTCCTTTTAAACCATAGCGAAAAGTTTCCATTTTTCAGGAACCACAGACTAGTGAGTGCGTTAAGTTGCCAGGTCCGCATGTCAATCGGACGTAACAGTGTGGAAAATGACATCGTTTTTTCGATTTCCGATGTCAGCCAACGAAATGGCAGCCGAGTTCCTGACCTGTTTGCGGACCACCAATTTATAACCCCGAATTGCAGCGTTGACCCCCACCAAGCTGATGCGGTAAACGCAGTTCCGGCGATCTCATTCTCGCCAATTTTTGCATAGGGGATATGGCAATGGGAATTTCACGTCGTCAACTCATTGGTTCTGGATTATCCGCTGGATTGCTTTTCAATCATCAGGTTTCAGCAAGCGAACCATTTAAGATAATCACATCTGAGGCCAAAGATGTTGAATACAAATATCAACGCCGCGAAATGGCATATGAAACGAACGAGCCAACAGGCACTATCATCGTTGATCCTGTTTATCGGTTTTTGTATTTTGTTTTAGGGGGTGGCCAAGCTAGGCGTTACGGCGTTTCCGTCGGCAAAAGCACCAAGGCTTGGAAGGGCGAAGTTGTAATTAAGAAAATGGCGGAGTGGCCTGTGTGGACTCCAGCCCCTTATCACATTCAAGTTAAGCCTGAACTTGCAAAATATTTGCCAAATGGAATGCCAGGCGGCCTCGACAATCCCTTAGGCGCGCGCGCTCTTTATTTGTTTAAAGGCGAAGTCGACACGATCAACCGCATTCATGGTAGTGCCAAACCCAGCGACATTGGCTTGAAACATACTGCCGGCTGCATTGGAATGCTGAACGTCGACATCGTTCATCTCTATTCCACTGTGCAGCTGGGAACCCGGGTTATCATGTTGGGTTGATCGTATTAAATTTTGATCATCAGCCGCATTGCATAAGCCACAACGCCAACGGCCATAACACCTCCAGCCCATAACCCGAAAAACCATAACAGCCTCTGCGCTGTTTTTGGAATTTCCATTAATGATATCCTTCATCAGGGTTCACTTTGCCGCGAAACACCCAATAAGAATAGCCTGTGTAAATTAATATGAGCGGCATCATGATTAAAAAACCAACCATTAAAAAAGCCAAGCTTTTTTCAGGAGCTGCGGCCTCCATGATTGAAAGTGATGGCGGCACAATATTGGGATAAAAACTGATGCCAAGTCCAACAAAACACAATGCAAAGATCCCAAGCGAAGAAAGAAACGGTCGGTAATCAAGCCGGTCACGCAGCCCTGTGTAAAGACCATAAGCACAAGCAGCAACACACAGTGGCATCACAGCGCTAAATATCACTGAAGGATAAACCAGCCAGCGCTCAAAATATTCAGGTCGCAGAAAAGGAGTCCAAAGGCTCACGAGCACAATCAACCCCAGCGTTGCTAAAGCAGAAAAGCGGGCATGTATCAGTGCACGGTCTTGTATCACCCCGTCCGTTTTCATCACCAGCCAAGTAGAACCAAGCAACACATAACCAACTGTAACGGCAACTGCAGTAAGTGCGGTAAACGGCGTCAACCAATCCCACCAACCGCCACCATAAGCTCGGCCCGAAATGCGAATGCCCTGCACCATAGCACCAAGTGCAAAGCCCTGTGCCAATGCCGCGATTAATGAACCACCGCAGAATGCCCAATCCCATAAAAACTGCCCGCGCTTTGTGCGCCAGCGAAATTCAAACGCCACGCCGCGGAGAACCAGCCCAAGCAACATTGCTATAAGTGGTGCATAAAGCGCTGGAAAAACCACGGCATAGGCCAAGGGAAACACAGCCATCAAACCGCCTCCGCCCAAAACCAACCACGTTTCATTTCCGTCCCAAAGTGGTGCCACCGAGTTCATCATCACATCACGCTCTTGTTCATTTTTTGAAAACGGAAATAAAATACCAACGCCTAAATCAAAACCATCAAGCAGCACATAAGCAAAAACTGCAAATGCAATGATGCAAGCCCATATCGACGGAAGATCAAGTGACATTAGCGCCTCCTTGATCATTCGCAGCCATGGCAGGCCCCGGCATGATACCGGCAGCCTTCATCGGCCCATTGTTCATTTCCGGTTTTACAAAATCTGGCGGTGTCCGGCATAGCCGCACTAAATAAAAAATCCCTGCAGCATATACAAAAAAATAAACGATAATAAACGCCACTAATGATGTTGCCACAGCGGGCGGCGAGATTGGCGATACAGATTGTGCAGTCGTCAGCAGACCATAAACCGTATAGGGCTGACGTCCCACTTCAGTGGTAATCCATCCGGCTAAAACTGCTACAAACCCCGATGGCGTCATTAGCAACACAAATCTGTGGAGCATTCGGTCTTCATAGAGCGCTTGGCCCCAGAAGCGCCGAAACAAACTCCAAAGCCCCACGCCAAGCATTAGAAACCCAATTGCCACCATCAACCGAAACGTATAAAATATAATTTGTGCAGGCGGTCTTTTATCTTTGTCAAATGCCTTAAGGCCTTTCACTTCGCCATTCGCGTCATGTGTTAAAATAAGTGAACCCAAATTGGGAATAGCAATTTGATAACGTGTTATTTCAGCTTCATCGTCAGGTACGCCAAACAAGATAAGCGGAGCGCCAGAGGCGGTTTCATAATCACCTTCCATCGCAGCAATTTTAGCGGGCTGATATTCAAGCGTGTTGAGCCCGTGAATATCGCCCACCGCAATTTGCAACGGTGCCACAATGACTGCCATCCACATCGCCATGGAAAACATTTTACGCGCAGCAGGCGAAGCATTGTTCTTTAACAAGTGCCACGCGCCAATCCCGCCGACCACGAAAGCGGTCGTCAAATAAGCAGCCAAAACCATATGAACAAAACGATATGGAAAAGATGGGTTAAAGATAATAGCCAACCAATCTTCGGGATAAAATTGCCCGTTTGAATTGATTGAAAAGCCCGCCGGCGTTTGCATCCAGCTGTTGACTGCAAGAATCCAAGTGGTCGAAATCAACGTACCCAGTGCAACCATAACTGTTGCAAAATAATGCAGCCCGGGCCCAACACGCTTTTCACCAAACAGCATAACACCCAGAAAGCCAGCTTCAAGAAAGAACGCGGTCAACACCTCATAGCCCATCAACGGTCCAATGACCGGGCCCGCCTTATCAGAAAACACACTCCAATTTGTGCCAAATTGATACGACATCACAATGCCTGAAACGACACCCATGCCAAACGCCACTGCAAATATTTTTTTCCAAAAATTAAACAGATCGCGGTAGACCTGATTTTTCTTCCACAGCCATAAGCCTTCAAGCACGGCCAGATAACTGGCAAGTCCGATTGAAAAAGCCGGAAATACAATGTGAAACGACATCGTAAAAGCAAATTGAATTCTAGCCAGCGTTAGAGCCGTTAAGTCACTGAGCATTACTTCTTCCAATCTGCATCAGTGTAAACGCACCAACTCGGAATACGTTCCGCCACCGCGTCACATGCGACAAAAATTACGTTTCTTTGGACAGCACGCCACGCTTTATCAACCAAAAATACAAGCCATAGGGCAATAACCGCACAATCTTCAAAATGATAACAAACCGTGTCGGGTAGGCCACCTCAAATTTGCCTGCTGCCAAACCTCCAATCGTTCTGCGCGCGGCATCTTGCGGGGTCATTAAAAAAGGCATCGGAAAATCATTTTTTGCGGTCATCGGCGTGGCCACAAATCCAGGGTTAACCACACTTACATCAATGCCCTGGACCGCAAGTTCGGGCGCAATGCTTTCAGCCAAATTGATAAGTGCTGCCTTTGATGGTCCGTACCCTGCCGCTTTGGGAAGCCCCCTGTAACCAGCAACAGATGCAATCCAAGCAATGCGACCGTGGCTGCGCTGCCTCATCACAGGCAAAAGCCCGGCAATACAATTGACAACCCCTAGAAAATTGACCCCCATCATCTTTGCGAAAGGTTCAGGCGTAAACGCATTAACATCAACTGGTGCATAAGCCCCAGCCGCCATCAAAGCCATGTCAATCGGCCCTAATTCGCGCTCAATTTTGTCAATCGTGTTTTGAACCGCCACACCGTCTGTCACGTCCAAAGGATAAGCTTTAACATTGGGGGCCATGCCCTCAAGCTTTTCAGCGCTTCGCGCCGAAACCGCCACCACCACACCGCGCGCGGCCAATTGCAAGGCCACTTCACGGCCAATGCCAGTCGAAGCGCCTGTAATCCACACCAATTTCCAAGGTAAATTACGTTCCATGCCCATCGTTCTCGCTGTCTTCATTGCTAACGCCCCTAAAACGATGACGGATCATAACAATTGGTTGAACTTCTGAACCTCTGCAATGGTTCCGCCGTATTAAATAGCGAACAACAGACAGGGTCTCTAAGAATTGAATTCTCTCAAAATTGCGGTAGTAGGGTCGGGAATATCAGGGCTTTCGGCAGCATGGCTTTTATCCCAACGACACGACGTCACTTTAATCGAAGCTGATGATAGGATTGGCGGACATTCCAACACATTTATGTGCCCTACACCACAGGGCAAAGTTCCAGTCGACACCGGTTTTATTGTTTATAACAATCAAACCTACCCCACTCTTTCTGCACTTTTTGAATATCTGAGTGTGCCAACAGCAGATTCGAACATGGGCTTTGCGGTTTCCTTGGGCAAGGGTGCATATGAATATTCGGGTGCCGGACTAACAAGTTTGGTCGGCCACGCCAGCAATTTGCTGAACCCCAGCCATTTTCGTATGATCCGCGATCTTGTAAGATTTTTCAAAAATGCCAGCGCGCAGATTAAAAATTTGGCGGAGCATGTTTCTCTCTCTGAGTTCGTGCAAACCCAAAACTACAGTCAAGAATTCATCGATTTGCATCTCTTGCCAATGGCAGGGGCAATCTGGTCTTGCACACCAGATCAAATGTTAAATTACCCCGCCAAATGTTTTTTGCGCTTTTGTGACAACCATGGCCTGCTCAACTTTTATGATCGCCCCACATGGCGCACTGTTGAAGGTGGCTCGGTTGAATATGTGCAACGGTTGATAGCTGATAGTCGGATGCAAATCATAACGTCGTGTCCGGTTCAAAAAATTACCCGCAGAGGATTCAACATCATTGTCGAAGCTGCCGAAGGTTACCGTGAGAGCTTCGACCACATTGTGATTGCCACTCATGCTGATCAAGCATTAAAGATGCTGGCTGTTCCGACATCAGAAGAAATCAAAATCCTGTCACCGTTCCAATATTCTAAAAACACAGCTATTTTGCACCATGATGAAAGCTTCATGCCGCGCCGCAAGCGTCTATGGTCGAGTTGGAACTATGTTGGCGAAACTGATAAAACAAATTCGGCTTCTGTCACTTATTGGATGAATGCGTTGCAGCCGCTGAAAACGGATAAAAATATTTTTGTAACATTGAACGCAAATTGCAAGCCTCATTCGGTCGTTAAAGAATTTGAATACACCCATCCCGTTTTCAATGAACACTCGAGCAAAATGCAAAAGCAGCTTTGGTCGATGCAGGGCATAAATCGCACATGGTTCTGTGGTGCACATTTCGGCTCTGGTTTCCATGAAGATGGTTTGCAATCCGGTCTGGCAGTAGCCGAGCAATTAGGCGGCACACTGCGCCCTTGGAACTTAGTCAAGCCGGACCAACGCATCCATGTTACATCAACCGCACCTCGCGAAAGGCCAAATTTCTTGGAGGCCGCAGAGTGAGCGCAATTTCAACATGTCTCTATATTGGAGAAGTCGTTCATCGCAGGATGTCTCCGGTGCACCATGAGTTGCGTTACAAAGTCTATAATCTTTTTATTGATGTGAACGAAATTGATGCAGTCGCAAAGCGCCTCAAATTTTTCAGTTATAACCGTTTCAATCTATTTGCGTTAAGCGACGCTAAATTTGGTGCAGGCGATGGAACCACCATTAAGGAACATGCGTGGTCTTTGGTAAAGCAAAGCCAGAGCGGCGGTCACATCAAACGTATTTTTATGTTCTGCTATCCAAGCGTATTAGGCCGCATCTTCAACCCTCTGACGACCTATTATTGTTTCGACGCTGATGATCAACTTCAAGTGATGATCTATGAGGTGAGCAACACATTCGGCGAACGCCATTCTTATGTTGTGCCTGTTGATGGCACCAACAACCAGTCCTGTGAAAAGCATTTTTATGTATCACCATTTAACAAAGTGGAAGGCCATTACGACTTCACGATTGCAGCTCCCCATGAAGAGTTGAAATTGGGCATAAGATTAACCGACTCGAACGGCCCCTGCCTTAACGCTTGGTTTTCCGGAACCCGTGAGGACCTGACAGATCGTGCTTTGATACGTTCGTTTTTTAGTTTGCCTCTGTTACCATTTAAAATCTTAGGCGGTATCCACTGGGAAGCACTCAAGCTTTGGTTAAAGGGGATGCGCTTGCAAAAGCGCCCCAAACCATTGCAGCCACCTGTAAGCTTCACGCAATCATCCAACCCGCAAGGAAAAAACAAATGACAAAAATTGTCATCACTTATTTGGTTACGCTGGTCACCTTTGTAGCAATTGATCTGGTTTGGCTAGGTTGGTTAGCCCGCGCAACCTATATGGCAGAGCTGGGAGATCTGCTTCGCAAGCAAACCATTCTTGTAGCGGCAGTCATATTCTACGCGGTTTATGCGGCGGGCCTCATGTTCTTTGCAGTCTGGCCGGGTTTGAAATCTGGCTCGATTGTGCAAACCATCGGTTTGGCAGCAGCCTTAGGTTTCGTAGCATATGGCACTTATGATCTTACAAATTTGTCGGTGGTAAACGGCTTCAGCGTTAAAATAGCTGTGATAGATTTGCTGTGGGGCACATGCGTTTCAGCAATGGCAAGTGCCGCCACATTCCTCATCGTTTCAAAACTCACGTAACAATTATGCGCGATGCTGTTGCTTTTGCTCTTGCTAAGCCGAAATAGATTATTCGGCTGCAAGAAGTTCTTTGATATTCGACGGCCGCAATTTTCTGAGCGCACTTTCAAACATTGAACTCAGTTTATCAGCAGCATCGTTGTATGCCAATTTGTCTTGCCAACACTCACGCGGGTTCAAAAGTTTTGTGTCCAATCCAGACACAGCCAATGGAACGGCAAATCCAAAGTTTTCGTCAATGCGGCATGGCGCATCGTCAAGCTGCCCGTCCAATATTGCAGCCAGCATCATTCGCGTATCAGAAAGCTTGATGCGTGAACCTGCTCCGTATGCGCCGCCCGTCCAACCAGTGTTTAAAAGAAAACAGCGTACATTGTGTTTGGCCATAAGCTCGCCCAGCATTGCCGCATAGATTTTCGGGTGGCGCGGTAAAAATGGCGCTCCAAAGCAAGCCGAAAATGTGGCTTCTGGCTGCTTAACGCCGCGCTCAGTGCCAGCTAATTTTGCAGTGTAACCCGCAAGATAAATATCCATGGCTTGTTCGGTGTTCAGCTTTGCGAGTGGCGGCAGAACGCCGAACGCATCAGCACACAGCATTATGATTGTTTTAGGCACTGGGCCCATGCGCGTAGGTGAAGCATGGGCAATTGCGGCCAATGGATAAGCAGCGCGGGTGTTTTCAGTCAGCGTATCATCTTGGAAATCAGGCTCACCTGTAGCCGAGTTGACCACCACATTCTCAAGAATTGTTGAAGCTTGCCGCGCGGCACTGAAAATATCAGGTTCAGCATCTTGGGCTAAATTAATGGTCTTGGCGTAACAGCCGTTTTCCAAATTAAACACACCGTCATTGCTCCACCCATGCTCATCATCGCCGATAAGAACGCGTGAAGGATCAGCCGAAAGTGTGGTTTTGCCTGTGCCTGACAAGCCAAAGAAAATGGCAGTGTCCGCATTCGCTCCATGGTTAGCAGCACAATGCATCGGCAAAACACCAGCTTCCGGAAGCACATAGTTCAAAAATGTGAATACGGCTTTCTTCATTTCGCCAGCATAGGCCGTTCCGCCAATCAAAACAGTGCGGCTGGCAAAATCAATTGCAATCACAGTTTCGCTCGAAGTGCCGTGACGCACCGGGTCAGCCTTGAAGCTTGGAAAATTTATAATCGTCAGACCACTGACGAAATCGGCTTTTGAACATGGCTTCAACAAATGTTGAATGAATAAACTATGCCAAGCAAACTCTGTGATCACCCGTGTGTTGAGAATATGAGCAGGAGCAGCGCATGCTTCCAGATCTTGAACATAGATATTTTTAAGACGCGCATGACTGAGAAAATCTGATTTGAGATTTTCAAAGTGCTTGGCATTCAGGGCGCGGTTTTGATCCCACCACACACTGCGCGCGGTATCATCATCCATCACGATATATTTGTCTTTGGGGCTGCGGCCCGTGTGAACGCCGGTCTTTGCAACCAACGCGCCCGTGCAAGTCTGCTCCACTTCACCTTCAGCAATAGCTTTTGCCGCCAGAGTATGCGCGTCATCGTTCCATGAAATATTCTTCAACCAAGAAAACCCGCAAGCTTTAAGTTCAGCGCGAATTCTAAGGTCGTCGAGCGGCGCGGAAGTAGGGTCAGTCATGACTTTAAACTCCATTAAACACATCAGGTTATGTTGTATCCAACGCCAGACATTACACGGGGAAAAAGCTTGCCTCTCACTGACTACAACTCGACAACGAAGGCACCTGCAGATTGGTTCCGCCGCTTTTCAAATTTTTTCTTCCGATCTAAAGCAAGATCACCATGGCAAACTTTTAAAATGATGTAAAGATGTTTTTACATCAAAAAATAATGTAAATCGCGCCTTATTTTTAGATGTTTTAACTTCATTTTGTAATCCGATAAAATTGCGCTGCGCTCTCTCCAAAAATTGTTTTAAAATCAGTTGGTTGAGCAATCAGTCGAGCGGCCTGAAACCAAGAATCATAAGACCCATTCAGCTCCAGCACTGGCCAGTCCGAGCCAAACATCACCCGGTTTGCACCAAACACCTCAATCACATGATGCCCGTAGGGTTTTAACGTCTCTATATCCCAACCCTGTGCGGCCTCCGTTGCCAAGCCCGATAACTTGCAAAAGGCCTGCGTTTCTTGCGCAAGCTTAGCAATGCCTTCAGCCCACGCATCAAATGCACCATCCCTGATGCGGGGTTTCATGCAATGGTCAATGACAATGCGCATCTTTGGATAGCGCTTAAACAATCTTAAAAACGGTTCGAGATGAAGCGGAAATCCAAGCGCATCAAAAGTCAGATCTAAATCATTAATCGCGTCAAATGCCCACTGGACATCCTTGCGGTGCATCCATTCGGCGTCAGGCAAATCTTGGATCATCGGCCGCACACCCGAAAATTTTGGATGTTTGGCCAAGCGTTGTAAATGTTTCAAATCTTCGCGTGATTCAAAATCAATCCAACCAACAACCTTCGCAACATGTGGCGTCGCATCAGCCAAGCCCAACATATATTCGGTCTCATGCACGCTTGGTGCCGCCTGCACCAAAACAGTTTTATCGATGTTATATTTTTTTAAATGCGGGCCCATGTCTGCTGGCAAAATGGGTTTGCGAATGGCCTCAAGTCCTGGCCCGTCCATCCACCCATAATCACCACGCGCCGGATTCCAAAAATGTTGGTGCGCATCGATGATCATGTTTTTGCGCGCTCATCCAAAAGGCCCGCAGATTTTAATTCTTTCCAAAGCGCTTTTGGAATTTTAGCGCTCAGGGTTTTAACATTTAACCTCACTTCTTTCGGCATCACAGCACCAGGAATAACTGTGACCACAGAAGGATGCAGCAAAGGAAAGCGCAAAGCGGCTTCCGGCAGCTTCACTTTGTGTTTTTTGCAAATTGCCTCAATCTGCGCCACACGGTCCAAAATATTTTTAGGTGCCGGGTCATAATTATAAAACGCACCCTTTTTTGGGCCGGTAGCAAGAATGCCCGAATTATAGGGGCCGCCTAAAACAATCCCAATGCCGCGTTCTTCGCACATTGGCAAAAATGAGTTGAGTGCCTCTTGTTCTAAAAGCGTGTAACGTCCAGCCAGCAAGAACAAATCAAAATCGCCAGCCTTGGCCAGTATCTCGCAAACCTGCCATTCATTTACCCCTGCACCAAAAGCTTTGATCACCTTCTGGTCACGCAGTTTCACCAGCGCTTTATATCCACCATCCATAAACGCTTTGACATAGACATCACGCTTCTCAACTGAACCATGGGTAAATACGTCGCAATCATGCGCAAAAACCATGTCTATGGAATCAACACCAAGCCGTTCGAATGAAAATTCAAGTGAGCGCATCACGCCGTCATAACTATAATCAAACACCTCGCGGCGGTTCGGCGTGTTAAAAAACTTGCCAATGCCCGTGCGTTTTTCGGGTGGGCACACTTCAAGCAACCGTCCGATCTTGGTCGAAAGCACATAGCTATCGCGCTTTTTCCCACGCAGAAATTGATTAAGCCGTGTTTCAGAAAGCCCCAGCCCGTAAAGCGGTGCCGTATCAAAATAACGAACACCCGCCTGCCAAGCGGCCTCCAATGTGGCCTGCGCATCCTTATCTGTCGTAGGGCGGTAGAGATTGCCCAAAGGCGCCGCGCCAAAGCCCAATTCAGTGAAATTGATCGAAGCGCCCGACGGGGCCTTAAACAGCCGCTTTTTCATCTCTTTTTTCTCTTCCCAACTTTGTTGTTTTTGCCGCCTGTTGCGACTATGTAACTGTTATAACAGTTTGAGAAAGAGATTTCACCATGCAACCGCACGCAATGCTCCGTTTAAATGCTGAAGACAATGTTTTGGTCTCAAATCGGATTATTGATAAGGGCATCGTTGCAGCCGAAGGCATAACCACCACTGCGCGCATCATGCGTGGCCACAAAATGGCATCCATGCCAATCAGCAAGGGAACCCCTATCCGTAAATTTGGTCAGATCATCGGTTTTGCGAAAACTGATATTGCGGCAGGTGACTGGGTTCATGAGCACAATGTTGAAATGGGCTCATTGTCACATGACTATGCATTTGCTCAAGCCGCAAAAAATGAATTTTTTGTACCCGAACAAGAACGCGCCACTTTTCAAGGCTTCCGGCGCAAAAACGGCAAGGTGGGAACGCGCAATTATATTGGCATCATGACTTCGGTCAACTGTTCAGCCACTGTCGCCACATTTATTGCCCAAGAAATCAATCGTTCTGGAATTTTAAAAGACTATCCCAATATCGACGGCGTGGTCGCCCTCACCCAAGACAACGGCTGCGTGATTGATTATCGCGGCGTAATTTTTGATACATTTAAACGAACCGCTTGGGGCTATGCCACCAACCCCAATATGGGTGGTGTCATGATGGTGGGCTTGGGCTGTGAAGGCTTTCAAATCCCGCGGTTCAAGGAAGCCTACAAAGTCGAAGAAAGCGAAACCTTCCGCACCATGACAATTCAGGAAACCGGTGGCACACGAAAAACCGTGGCTGCTGGCGTTGAGGCCGTCAAAGCAATGTTGCCTGCCGTAAATGCTGTAAAGCGCGAAACCTGCTCTGCTTCTGAATTGATTTTGGCCCTGCAATGCGGTGGCTCAGATGGTTATTCCGGCATCACGGCTAACCCAGCTTTAGGCTTCGCGGTTGATATTTTAGTCCGCCATGGTGGCACGGCGATCTTGTCAGAAACGCCAGAAATTTATGGCGCAGAACATCTCCTCACCAGACGCGCTGCAACCAAAGAGGTCGGTGAAAAACTGATTGGCATCATCAAATGGTGGGAGGATTATACCACGCGCAACAACATGGAGATGAACAATAACCCCTCTCCCGGCAATAAGCTTGGTGGCCTCACCACCATCCTCGAAAAATCTCTCGGTGCCGCAGCCAAGGGTGGAACCACCACGCTGAATGCCGTCTATCACTATGCTGAACCTGTAACGTCCAAAGGTTTTGTGTTTATGGATACACCAGGCTACGACCCCGTATCGGCAACGGGGCAAGTTGCAGGCGGCGCAAACCTAATGTGCTTTACCACCGGTCGCGGCTCAGCATACGGAAATAAGCCGTGCCCATCCATCAAGCTTGCCACCAACTCCGATATTTATAACCGGATGATCGAAGATATGGATATCAATTGCGGAGACATTGTTGAAGGCGTTTCGCTGGAAGCAAAAGGCCAAGAAATTTTTGACATGATTTTAAAAACCGCATCAGGCCAAAAAACCAAATCGGAAGAGTTAGGCTATGGCGATAATGAATACGTGCCGTGGTATGTCGGCGCAGTCATGTAGACTGCTGTCAGCCTTTATTGCACCATCATTTCTGGCCAAACAATCCGCAAGCAAGACATAATTATTAACATACCCAAAATTGGCATTGGCGTATAACTTGCAGTGCAGACTTTGGGGTTAAGTCGGAATGGGAATTTTCAGGAGCAGCAAGAGCAAAAAAAAGGCAGGCCGCAGAGAGCCTCTACTTTTTCCTGATGTTCGCAATGATTTAAAATCTGAAAATAGACGCACCAAATCTAAACGCAGCGTCTTTCGCAGGCTTATTGGTTTTTGTCTGGTTCTGGGTTTTTGGGGTGTTGTCGCCGGAGCTCTGGCCACGTCTTACATTTTCTTTTCATTAAACGAGCGCGGCCTTTTAAAAATTCCCGAGCGCGAACCAGGCATCATGATGCTGGCCAACAATGGCTCTGTATTATCCGAACAAGGCTCATTCTTCGGCGATGCTGCAAGCCTTGCTGACATGCCAGAATATGTGCCCAATGCTGTTATTGCCATCGAAGATCGCAGGTTCCGCAGCCACTTTGGCATCGATCCTGTTGGTCTCGCGCGCGCCATAACGCGGAATCTTTTTGCGGGCCATTTGGTGCAGGGTGGTTCAACACTCACGCAGCAATTGGCTAAAAATTTGTTTTTGACGCAAGAAAAAACTGCAACGCGCAAGGCTCAAGAGGCTGTGCTGGCGGTTTGGCTTGAATCCAAATTTACCAAAGACGAAATTCTCCAGCTCTATTTAAACCGCGTTTATTTTGGTGCAGGCGCTTACGGGATCGAACAGGCGGCCCACACTTATTATAATAAGTCATCATCAGAACTCACCATCATGGAAGCAGCAAGCCTCGCTGCAGTTTTGAAAGCGCCAACCAATTACAATCCCGCTAAAAATCCAGATGCGAATTTAACCCGCGCCAAATTGGTCATAAACGCCATGGTCGACGCGAAATTCATCACCTCAGATGAGGCCGCTGAAGCCGTCGACACCGCAGGTGGCGTAACCCCCGAAGCCAGCCTTCCAGCAAAACAATATGCCGTAGATTGGATTTCAAAACAGCTACCGCTATTGGTTAAAAATTATGATCAATCAATTATCATCGAAACCACAATCGACCCCAAGATACAAGCAAACGCCGAACAGGCCGTTCGCGAACGCCTTGCTGAAAATGGCAAGAAAATGCATGTGTCTGAAGCTGCCATGGTGGTGATGGATCCAACGGGCGCTGTCATTGCAATGATCGGCGGCAAGTCTTATCAAAAGAGCCAATATAACCGGGCCATTGCTGCAAGCCGTCAACCAGGTTCGGCATTTAAAGCTTTCGTTTATGAAGCAGCGATGGAAAATGGTTTCACGCCAGATTCAACTGAAATCGACGAGCCCGTGCGCATCGGCGGTTGGAGCCCGGAAAATTATAAACAAAAATATCTTGGTCCAGTGTCGTTAGAGCAAGCCTTCGCACAATCAATCAATACTGTTGCAGCCAAACTCGCAGTGAGTGTTGGCGCTGATAAAGTGGCCAGCGTGGCCCAGCGCTTTGGCATCACCTCCACACTCACCCATGATGCATCACTAGCTTTGGGAACATCCGAAGTTAGCCCCATGGAATTAGTCACAGCCTATGTGCCCTTCGCCAATGGTGGCACAGCAGTCCAGCCTTATGTCGTTAAGCGCATCGTCACACGCGATGGCAAAGTGCTTTATGAACGCAAGGGCGATGGTTTGGGCCAAGTGATTTCAGAAAAAAACTTGGGCGAAATGAACCGCCTGTTTCGTGCCGTTGTTCAAAACGGCACAGGCGTCAAAGCGCAGTTTGGAAATTTTGATATTGGCGGCAAAACCGGCACCAGCCAAAATTACCGGGACGCGTGGTTCGTTGGCTTCACTCCTTATATGGTTGCAGGTGTATGGATGGGCAACGACGACAACAGCCCAACAAAAAATGTGACAGGTGGTTCGCTTCCGACTTTGATTTGGCGCGATGTAATGGAGCCGGCTCATAAAGGCTTGGCAGTTGCGGTTTTGCCAGGCTACGTTGAGCCCGCATCCCTACCCGATCAAGCCTCTACAATACAAGACCACGTGCCAAGCCAAGATTTGGGCCAAGATTTGGGCCAAGATTTGAACCAAGACCAAGTGGTGGTTGTGGCTCCACCACCTCAACAAGTTCAACCACAAAAACGAAAATCAATCTTTGATGTTCTATTCGGTGCACCTGATCCAACTGTTCCCAAACGCAAAAAACCAATATGGGAACAGCGGCAAGATGATGAAAAAAATCTGTACTAAATGTCATAAAGCTTGATTGGTTTCCAAATCACCACGGACCTGCCTGTTTGATTTGCATCTGCTCAATTGAGCAGCAATCTTCATCAACTCAAGGGTTCTTTTGCCGCATGAATTCTTGGTAAGGTGTGGAACTTCCTGTCGGTTTCAAAGGTTTTTCTCGCATTCAGAATAGGCCCATTGCGGGCCTATGTTTTATTGTGAGGTCTGTGATGAGTAACGCGTCCAACACCGATAAGGTGTCCGGTAATTCAAATTCTGGCACGGCCAAAGGAGCGCAACATTAAAGTCGCTAGGTTGCCATGTTATTTTCGTTCTTCAATCTTACGCCAACAATTCATTCAGCGGCTCAGCTCCGGCCATTTCCGACACCAATTTGCCAAGGCATCACATTTGAAAATGTTGGCTTTAGATCGACCTGAACTTTGACGGAATCGTCAAAGTTCAGAAAAGTTGATCGAAAATTGGAACTTAGGGCGATTATGACTTTTCCATGAAAAGTCATA
>JAYTSN010000042.1:0-17779 GCA_043745625.1 Aestuariivirga sp.
TGCCAGATGGCAACGCACTTATAACGTTCACCGATATTTCTGATTCAGTGAAAGCCGAACAAGCTCTGCGCGACCGTGCCGAAGCACTTGAAGCAGCAGACCGTCTTAAAAATAGCATCCTGACAAACGTTTCTTATGAAGTTCGAACTCCACTCACAAGCATTGTGGGTTTTGCCGAAACACTTGAATATGGGATCGCAGGGCCTCTCACTGCAAAACAAAGAGAATATGTTTTAGACATTCGAAAATCATCGGAAGATCTAAAAACAATTATTGACGCAATTATTGATCTCTCAGCAATCGATGCTGGGCAGATGGAACTGAGACTGTCAGATCTTGATGTTGCGCATGTACTCACATCCGCTGCCGAAAAAATTTCGCCGTCGCTACAAAAACGTCAATTGAAAATTGAGATTGAGTTGGCAGAGAACGTCGAGAATATTGTTGGCGATCCAGTTCGACTCGAACAGATTTTAGTACAGCTGCTTACAAATGCCGCCGGATTTTCAGCACCAGGCTCAACCATTAAAATGGGTGCAAGAAAACTAGGCGAAAATATTCAGCTCTGGGTAGCTGACAATGGCCGCGGCATCGAGCCAGAATTCCAACGGAAAGTTTTTGATCGGTTCCAAGCTAAACCTTCGCAGGGAAGCCATCGCGGACCAGGCTTAGGCTTGGCTCTGGTAAAAAGCTTCACAGAGCTTCACGGTGGCAAAGTCTCGCTGGTTTCTAAACTTGATCAAGGAACCACTGTTATCTGCAGCCTGCCACAGAACGGTCCCATAAAATCAGGCGCTCAACGCCCACGCGTTTCAAAGTCAAACACCGCAGCATGACACTCTTTACATTAGAATTTCAGAATCAAACCGAAACAGAAAAATTTGCGCAAAAGCTATCCTTATGGGCAAAGCCAGGGCTGGTTATCGCTCTGAAAGGTGACTTGGGCTCGGGCAAATCAACATTCGCACGCGCTTTTATAAAAGCCCTGGCGAAGAACACCGAAGATTTTGACGTCCCAAGCCCAAGCTTCTCCCTAATCCAAACCTACGACATGACGAGAGTTCCTGTAGCCCATATCGATCTCTTTAGATTGGCAAATTCTCAAGAAGTCGAGAACCTTGCCCTCGTTGAGCTATTACCAAATCATCTTCTCCTCATCGAATGGCCAGAGCGACTAGGCACAACTATATTAGCCAACACACTGAACCTCCAATTTTCCGGAAGCGGTAACACCCGCCAGATTTCTATCTCCGCAAGTGGTGCATGGGTTCAGTGCTTAGAGCGAAATGCTGTCATTGAAAATTTTATCGTTCAAAATAAATTGCAGAACGCCGAGCGAATTTTCTTCGAGGGCGATGCATCCTCAAGGCGTTATGAAAAACTGAAAACTGACGACAAAACCATTTTGTTAATGGACATGCCAAACAGATCTGATGGCCCAGTCGTAAAATTTGGCAAGCCTTACAGTCAAATTGCCCATTTGGCCGAAGGTATAAAATCAGTTGTTTGTATCAATCATTATTTATCAACGATTGGTAATTACAGTGTGCCAAACACACTGGCCTTCGATCATCAAAACGGTATAGCCCTGATTGAAGATTTGGGTAGCCGCGTGTACGGCAAAATGATTCTCGCAGGCGAAGATATGACTGAACCAATGATCACCGCTGCGGAACTTTTGGCAGATCTCGGTCGTCATGCGCACACTCATCAAATCGAAATGTCCGATCTGGGTTCCTACACAATTCCGCCCTATGACGAACCGGCGATGTTGATTGAAATTGAACTTCTCCCAAAATGGTTTTGGCCGCACGTGCATGGCACAGAGCCGAAAGCGGAACTCATTTCTTCCTTCGAAAATATTTGGAAACAATTGCTGCCATTAGCGCAACAAAAAATACCCCAAATTGTAATGCGAGATTTTCATTCTCCAAATCTGCTGTGGCTTCCCGAACGCCAAGGTATTTTTCGGGTCGGCCTGATCGACACGCAAGATGCGGTGATGGGTCACGCGGCTTACGATCTGGTTTCGATGATCCAAGATGCCCGTGTTGATATCCCAGAACACCTCTCTGAAAAAACGTTTCAACATTATATTGCTTGTCGCACAAACAGCCCAGTTCAAATAGCAAATGAACTTAAAAACCAAAAGTCATTTTCGGAGTCAAATTTTCGCACCGCATACGCGGTTCTTGGTGCCCAAAGAGCGACGAAAATTCTCGGAATTTTTGCGAGGTTGAACAAGCGCGATGGTAAGCCAGCTTATCTAAAGCACATGCCCCGAATTTCACGTTATCTAAATCAAAATATCCAGCACCCAGCCTTAGTATCTTTAAAGGATTGGTTTGAGGGCAACATGCCAGAAGCTTTAAAAATGGGCTCGCATTAAAATGCAAAGCGCTAAAATTGGCAAGACAGCCATGGTTCTTGCTGCCGGCCTGGGCACACGCATGCGCCCGCTCACAAATCATATCCCAAAACCTCTCATCGAAGTCGCGGGCAAACCTATCATTGGTTTTGGTTTCGATAAACTTCGTGAGGCACAAGTAACTAAAGCAATCGTCAACGCGCATTATTTGCCGGAAAAAATTATTGCGTGGTGTGCAACTATTCAAACACCAGAGACAATCATATCAGACGAAACCGATATGATTTTGGACACGGGAGGTGGCATCGCGCGCGCCCTGCCATTGCTGGGCGATGACCCATTCTTTGTTTTAAACAGCGATTGTTTCTGGATAGATCATGGCGAACCTGCGTTACAAAGGCTGCGCAAAAATTGGCAACCAGTGATGGATTGCCTTCTGCTCCTATGTAACCCGATAAACACGACGGGCTATGATGGCGACGGTGATTTTGTGATAGGCCAAAACGGCAAATTGATCCGTAAGCGCCAGGGGGCACTGGCCTATATCGGTGCATATCTGGTTCATCCGAGGCTTTTCCAAAATGCACCTAATGGAAAATTCTCAATGAATTTGCTTTGGGATAGGGCGATAGCAAATGGCACACTTTATGGCCTTGAACATCACGGCCATTGGCTCCATGTTGGGACTCCAGATGCGATTTCCAAAGCTGAGTTAAAATTGAAACAGGGATAAAAATGCCGATAATGCCACCGCGTGTCTTCAACATTGCGCCAGGTGGCAATTTCCTTGAAGTATTGGCAAAAAATATTCTGGATGGCTTTCTGTTTAGCAAAGCTGAAGCCAAACCCGCACTTTCAAATTGGACAATTCTTCTACCCACGCGCCGCGCCGCCCGTCAGCTGGGCATCATCCTGCTCAAACAGTCTGGCCACAAAGCAATAATACTTCCACGCATAAGGCCTATTGGTGATTTTGATGACGAAACGCCAAGCTTTGATCAAACTGAATTGCCCCATGGTATTTCACCTGTCGGACATTTCCTGACATTGTTTTCGTTGGTCAAAAAATGGAGCACTGAAAACCCTGTCATAGAACTCGCCAAAGAAATTTCAAATTCGCCTGCTCAAATCATAGCATTGACCAACAGCCTGCTCCAGCTGCTCAACCAGTCTGAAACCGAGGAAATAAGCCTCGAAAAACTCAATGATGTTTATGAGGCCGATTTATCCGAACATCGATATGCCATTTTAAGTCTTCTATCGACAATTAAAACTGAACTTCCGAAAAAGCTTCAGGATCAAAATCTTCTTGGCCCTACGGAAAGGCGCAGTCGCATGATCCATATGGAGGCAGAACGAATTCGAAACGGGCAACTCGCTGGCCCTATAATCGCGGCTGGTTCAACTGGCACGATCCCCGCCACCCGAGAACTCTTGAAGGCCGTGGCACATCACCCGGCGGGCGCGGTTATATTGCCTGGTCTCGATGATATGATGGAAGAAGAGGCCTGGGCCACATTGAAGCCAGACCATCCGCAGTATGCTCTGAAAAAACTGATCAACACGATAGAAATTTCACGAGCAGATATTCCTCTTTTGAGCGTTGGTCGAAAAGATCGCAATTTTCTGACGTCTGAACTTATGCGACCAACTGAGCACGCTCATCTATGGCGCAAAACGATTGCAGCCAATAATGCAGCAATAAAATCATCACTGGCAGACTTGCACCTAATCCAAGCTCCCGACATGCATATTGAAGCGCGGGTCATCGCACTTATTTTGCGCAACGCTGTAGAAATTCCAAATCAAACTGCAGCATTGGTAACACCCAGTCGCGATTTGGCAAAGCGAGTGAAAGCGGAGTTGCAAAGATGGAATATTGCAATTGATGATACTGCCAATGAACCACTCACAAAACATGGGCTAGCATCTTTGGCGTTGCGTCTGGCCGAAGCGTCTGCAGACAAATTTTCAACGGCGTCACTTTTGAGTTTACTTCATCATCCAGATTGTGCCATGGGCCTTCCTCGCGAAGAAATGATTGGTAGCGTTCGTCATCTGGAAATAGCAATTTTTAGAAATTATGGCGCCAAAGTGGGGCTTTCAGCTTTAATTCAAATTTTTGAGCGCGCAAGAATAGCTTTTAAAAATAAAGAACGCGCACATATTTTAGTTTCGAATTTACAAGAAGAAGATTGGCTTGGAATGCACAAGTTGGTGCACCACATCGCCAACATTTTAGTACCGCTGTTGCAATCGCAAATATTGCCATTCGCACAACAGCTGAAACTATTTTTTAAAACCCTGAACACTTGTGCGCCAACAAATCAATATACGACACCGGAAAATTTGGCCTTTGAAGAAGTAAGCGCCGAAATCGAATGTCACGCAGATGCCTTACACCCTTGCGATTTTGCAACAGCGTGCACCCTGATTATAAATATCGTTAAAGGTGAAACTTTTAAAAGTCTGGCAAACCCACATCCGCGTCTGGCTATTTACGGCCTGCTTGAAGCGCGCATGATGCCTGCAGATATTTTAGTCATGGGCGGACTAAATGAAACAAAATGGCCCGCCCAGCCTGATCCTGGCCCATGGGTCAATCGCCCTATGCGCGATATTATCGGGCTTCAGCAGCCCGAGCGTGAAATCGGCGTAACCGCGCATGATTTCACTCAGGGTTTTGGCTATGCAAAAGTTTACATCACGTTTTCAAAGCGCGTTGAAGGTGCACCCCTCGTACCATCGCGCTGGGTTTTAAGACTGCAAGCTATTTTGCAAATCGCGAACTTGCAAACGGCGCTTAACCACGGCTCGGATTGGCTGGAATTAGCAAAGTTCATCGACGATCCCGGCTTAATGCGGCCGATCGCAAAACCAAAGCCCACCCCCAAATCCGATGCGCGGCCCAAACGCATAAGCGTAACCGAAGTTGAAAAACTGATCCGTGATCCCTACGGCGTTTACGCCAGAAGAATTTTAAAACTCGAACCTCTGCCCGCTATGGCAAGAAAAGCTGATGCCGCATTAAGGGGCACGTTGTTTCATGAGGCAATTGGCGCGTGGAATGACAAAGAAATTGTTCAACTTTCTCCAAGCAGCTTAGACATTCTTATAAAATGCGGCGGGGAGGTTTTTGCCCCATTTGCAAATGATCCAGAAGTTATGTCATTTTGGTGGCCGCGTTTTCAAAAAATGGCGAAATGGTTGGTTGAGAACGAAATAGAATATCGCGCGAGTGTTGCACAAATTCATACAGAATTGAATGGTGAGTTAGAACTCAAAATTGGCAACGAGCTCCACCTTCTCCATGGCCGCGCCGACCGTATCGACATATTATCAAGCGGCCAAGCACGCATCATCGATTATAAAACTGGTGAGCCACCGACTTCAAAGCAGGTGACATCAGGCCTCAATCCGCAGTTACCGCTCGAAGCCGCTATACTGGCCCACGGAAAATTTCAAAATTTAAAGCAGATCAAAACCGAATCACTAGATTACGTATACATAAGCGGCGGAAGAGTTGCTGGTGAAGTAGCTCCCGTAAATCCAACCGATGGTTCAACAATCTCCGCGCTCGCCGAACGACATCTCGCTGGACTGAAAATACTGCTTACGGGCTACGCTAACCCAGACCAACCCTATATCCCACGCGTTGCTCCAAAAAACGATGAGGATGAATTGGAATATGATCATCTTTCACGTTTCAAAGAATGGCTTCTCGGAGGCCGTGAAACATGAAGAAAAATTTCGCCACCACCAGCCAGCAACGCGCCGCCGCTGATCCGTCTCGCTCTGTCTGGGTCACTGCAAATGCGGGTTCTGGCAAAACCCATGTCCTCGTAGAGCGCATAATTAGGTTGTTGCTCGAAGGTGCCGAACCATCAACGCTGCTTTGCATCACTTTCACGAAAGCGGCTGCAGCAGAGATGTCTTCGCGCCTTTATGACAGGTTAAGCCGTTGGACAGCGTTAGACGACGACGACTTGCACTCTGAACTTTCAGGCCTAGGAGTGGATGCGGAAAAACCTGAAATCATATTGCGCGCAAGGCAGCTCTTCACATATGTT
Source organism: Aestuariivirga sp. (assembly GCA_043745625.1). Classification (GTDB taxonomy): domain Bacteria; phylum Pseudomonadota; class Alphaproteobacteria; order Rhizobiales; family Aestuariivirgaceae; genus Aestuariivirga. Next base: position 6,439 of record JAYTSN010000042.1, read on the forward strand.
TTAGAAACTCCGGGCGGTTTGAAGATTCAAACCATTCACGCCTTTTGTGAACGCATATTGCAGCTTTTCCCGGTCGAGGCAAAAATGGCACCAGGCTTTCGAGTTCTTGATGAGCGCCAATCATCATCAATGCGAGAACAAGCAAAAAATATAATCTTGCGCGAAATTGAAAACGGAACAGACGAAAGTCTAAGCAATGCTTTCGCCATAATTTCAGCAAATGCTGGCGCTGAATCTTTTGATGATCTATTGCAAAATTTTCTAAGTGCCGCATTTAACCTTCGAAGTCTTCTTGATTCAGATATTAGTGGCGAAAATTTAGCGCTGCTACTCAAGAACACATTGAGTGTTGATCTAACTGAAACGTCTGAAACTGTTTTGCAAAGGTTAGAGCAAATAGATCAAACAGCATATGAAACTCACGCTGCAGTTCTTGCACCCTATGGTGCATTTCGTACACATCATCCGGCAGCTCTCATGAAGTTGCTAATAGCAGCTCCGGAAAAAACACCGCTTCTCAAACAGATTTATTTTGTAAAAGATAAGCCATTAAAGCCCCGTGAAGCGTTGATGTCAGTCTCGACCCGAAAAGCAATTTCCCAAACCGCTGATTTTATCGCTCATGAAACGATAAGGATTTTAAAGGAGGTCCATAAACATGATCTCCTCATACGCATCGAGGCCACTGCAGCGATGTTTGTTGTTGCTAAAGCAGTCTATCAAAAAACCGAAGATTTAAAACGCGTAATTGCATCTTATGATTATGACGACCTGATCAGACGCACCAGCCAATTGATGGGCAATGCCCGCGCTGCGCAATGGGTGCTTTATAAACTCGATTCTGGCCTCAACCATATTTTGTTGGATGAAGCTCAAGATACAAGCCCCGCACAATGGCAAATATTTCAGGCGCTAGCCGAAGAGTTTTTTGCAGGCAGTGGCCAACCTAGAAAACACAACCGAACAATATTTGTGGTCGGTGATCGCAAGCAATCAATATACAGTTTCCAAGGCGCAGATGCCACCACTTTTGCAGCAGCCAATAAGCAATTTCGATCTTTTGCAAGCAGCAACGACAAGTCTACAAATGAAATTGAACTTACAATATCCTATCGCAGCGCCAAAGAAATTATCAATGCGGTCAATAGTGTATTTCCAGCAATTAGGCCTCAAATTCTGGGCTTTGATGAAAAAGATATGTCTGAACAAGATCACACAACAAACCGCATGGACGCGGTGGGCCGTGTTGAAGTGTGGCCGCTCATTGCCCCATCCGATGATGTTGAAGATAAAGATCCATGGCTGACCCCTCTTGACCGCGAAGCAGCAGATTCTCCCAGACGCCAGTTAGCTAGGCAAATAGCAACCACGATAAAAAGTTGGATCGGCAATCGCCCATTAGAATCGCTGAACCGCACTGTTGAGCCTGGCGACATCATGCTCTTGTTACAATCGCGCGGCCCGCTTTTTTCCATGTTAATTGCAGAACTACGTAAAATCGGCGTACCGGTTTCAGGCGCTGATCGTCTTAAGCTGCGCGAAAGCATCGCCATTCAAGACTTGTTAGCTTTGGCGCAATGGCTCTCACTTCCACAAGACGATTACGCTTTAGCCACGATACTAAAAAGCCCTTTTGTCCCAGATCCACTGAATGAAGAAGAACTATTCGACTTGGCTTACGGACGATCAGCAAAATCAATTTGGGAAAAACTGCAAGCCATGCAAAATGAAAATGGCGTCTGGCTAGAGCACCTCAAACAGAACTTTGATAAACTAAGTGCCCACGAAATCTTTGCAAAAATATTACTTAAATTCAGAAAGCGAATGCTTGGAAGATTAGGCCCCGAAGCTGGTGACGCAACGGATGCATTTCTAGATTTGGCGTTAGCACACGAAATTGAACATGGGCCTTCTTTGACTAGTTTTTTACACTGGTTCAACGCAGGCGAAACCGAAATCAAACGCGAGATGGAAAAAACCTCAGGCGAAGTTCGCTTGATGACAGTCCATGGTGCAAAAGGGCTGGAAGCCAATATCGTGTTTCTGCCAGACGCTGCCTCAATTCCAAAAGGGCGCAGTCAAAACCGACCACTCATCATCCCAAACAAATCAAGTCAAGTAGCCCTTCCCCTTTGGATGCTCAGTGGCCTTTCGGTTTCACCCGAACTACAAATTCATATCGATGATACAAATCTCAAAGCCGCAAATGAGCGCAACCGCTTACTCTATGTTGCCATGACCAGAGCGCGCGACGAGCTTTATATCTGCGGTGCAACAGGTAAGTCAAAAAGTGAGCCAAAAGAAAGTTGGTATGCAATGGTGGTGCCAATTCTAGGCATAACCTCAATGCCGGAGTCATCAGCCCAGCCCAAGGCGCCAATCCCAAATCAAATCATCCATGTAGCAATTCCAAAATGGGCCTTAACGCCCTCCATCCGCGAGAAACCGGCTGACGTGGAAAGAGTTACAAAGCCTATTTCGAATGAAGCCTATATTGCAGCACGAAAGGATTTATCGCGGGGCACAGCTATTCATAAGTTATTGCAAAACTTGCCAAGCGTTGCGCCCGAGATCCGTGAAATTTACGCCCTAACCCAGGCCAAACGGTTGAACCTGTCTGAAAACGATGCGCTGAGTTTGGTCGCATTGTTAAATCGCCCCGAATTAGAACCATTCTTAGGAACTAACAGTCAGGCTGAAGTTGAAATCGTAGGTTTGCTTGAAAATGGTCAGCACATAAATGGCCGTATCGACCGCTTGGCCATCACGGGCTCTGAAATTTTTCTACTTGATTATAAGACAGATCGTTCAGTGCCCAAATTCACCAACCCAGATCATTCCTACGCCCAACAAATTGCGATGTACGCCAATTTGTTGCAAAAAACCTACCCAGACCATCAGATCAGGGCAGCATTGCTGTGGACGCAGACATCAAACCTTGAGTGGCTTTCTACGGAACTTTTGACACAAGCGCGTGGACAAGCGTTGAATAGGGTTGATCGCTAGAGAGCTTGACCTTGCTAGCAATCGTCACTACCTCTGTAGAAGAACCGATTTGGAGAGCTCACATGTCAACCCATAAAGTAACCGACGCCAGCTTTGAAGCTGATGTACTCAATTCAACCACACCTGTTGTTGTGGATTTCTGGGCGGAATGGTGTGGTCCATGCAAAATGATTGGCCCATCGTTGGAAGAAATCGCCAAGGAACTTGGCCCGAAGGCCAAAATCGTTAAAATCAACATCGATGAAAATCCCAGCACACCTTCAAAATTTGGTGTCCGCGGCATCCCCACTTTGATGGTATTTAAAGACGGCAAGCTTGCAGCAACGAAAGTTGGCGCATTGCCAAAGACCCAGTTGCAAAACTGGATTGAATCGTCGATTTAACGCTTAGCGGCCCCACTGAGAGCCGACATGGTCTCACCGCTCTGCGCAGCCAAGACATGGCCCGCGAGATAAAGTGAACCGCAGATGATTACTCTTGGAGCGGGGTGCAAAACAGCAGCCTGCTCCAATGCTTTTTCAAGCGACGTGGCAGGTAAAGCAGCAATACCAATCTGATTTGCGCTTAAAGCTAAGGCATCAGCCGGAATAGTGTTGGCCTCTCCAGGAATCGCAATCGTTATCACACGCTCTGCTACGCCTTTAAAATTTGCGATAAAAGCACCTGGATGTTTAGTGTTCAACATGCCCCAAATCATGATGAGGGGCTTTGGGTTCTTCGCGTTCAAGTCTTTGAGTGTTTGCGCCAACACAACGCCAGCAGGCCCATTATGACCACCATCCAACCAAAGCTCAGCTTCAATCGGCAGAAGCTCATTCAGGTGTCCGTTCGTCAGCCTTTGCATACGTGCAGGCCAAGTCACGTTCAACAAGCCAGCCTCAATTGCTGCATCGCTGATACGCTCATCTTTCAACGCGCGAACAGCCGCAATCGCATTGCCGGCATTGTCAATCTGGTGCGGGCCCTGAAGTGCTGGAAAAGGTAAATCCAACAAACCGTCTTCATCTTTGAAAACCAGCCTTCCATACTGCGTATAACTCTGCCAATCCTGATTGGCGATTTTCAATGGCGCGCCGACCTTCTCCGCAACACACTCAATCTCACCCCGCACTTCAGCGGATTGCGCACCCACAATGCCGATCGTACCGCGTTTCAAAATGCCAGCCTTCTCGCGGGCAATCTCCTCAATGGTATCGCCCAGATACTGTTGGTGATCTAAGCCAATAGATGTAATCACGCTCAACGCTGGATGAGCAATAACATTAGTTGCATCTAAGCGCCCACCAAGCCCCACTTCCAAAATCAGATAATCAGCTTGTGTACGACTAAACGCCAAAAAAGCTGCAACCGTTGTGATTTCAAAAAATGTAATTTGTTCTGATCCATTCGCTGCTTCGCATTCTTCAAGCAGCATTGATAAATCATGTTCCGCGATCAATTCACCGGTAACACGAATGCGCTCATGGAATTTAACAAGATGCGGCGATGTATAGCAATGCACTGTAAGTCCCGCTGCTTCCATAATAGCGCGTGTAATAGCAAGTGTTGATCCCTTGCCATTGGTGCCTGCAATATGGATGACGGGCGGCAATTTCTTTTCAGGATTACCGAGACGCTCAAGAATCCGCCACATGCGGTCAAGCGACAGATCAATGATTTTAGGATGCAGTTCTAAAAGTCGCATCAATATGGCATCGCTGCGCGCCATAATTTAAGCGTTAACAGCAACCAAAGCACCAGCCGAAATCTCACGCGCTGGCGCCTTCATCAATATCCGCGCAATACGGCTGACCGTAGTCTTCATTTCATGGCGATGCACAACGCTATCGACCATGCCATGCTCGCGCAAATATTCAGACTTCTGAAAACCTTCTGGCAGTTTTTCGCGAATGGTCTGCTCAATCACACGCTGGCCGGCAAACCCAATCGTCGCCTGTGGTTCAGCTAAATGCACATCACCCAACATCGCGTAAGAGGCTGTAACACCACCCGTTGTAGGATTGGTCAAAACAACAATGTAAGGAAGTCCTGCTTCACGAAGTTCCTGAACAGCAATCGTCGTGCGCGGTAATTGCATGAGAGACAAAATCCCTTCCTGCATACGCGCCCCACCTGAAGCAACAAAAATCACAAAAGGACATGACTTTGAAACTGCAAAGCGCATGCCTGCTATGATCGCATCACCTGCCGCCATGCCAAGGGATCCACCGATAAAGCCCATATCCTGAACAGCCACCACCATGGCCTGCTCATTCACTTGGCCGTAACCAGCCTGAATAGAATCGTCCACGCCGGTTTTGGATTTGGCATCCCTCAAGCGATCAGCGTAACGTTTTTCATCTTTGAACTTTAAAGGATCAACAGCAACTGCTGGCCCCGAAATCTTTTCAAACTCGCCACCATCAAACATCGTCGTCAAACGCAAAGCTGCCGGCATACGGTGATGATGGTTAGAGCCCGGAAACACAAACTGATTGGCTTCCAAGTCCTTATAAAAAACCATCTGACCAGAATCAGGATCTTTGATCCACATATTCTCAGGCACATCACGCTTGGCAACGCCCAAGATGCTGCGAATGCGGGGCCTAACGAAATTCTTAATCCAGTTCATATTAAGCTCTCAAACCCTTCGCAATTTCGCGCACCAAATCATGAACCGCCTTTGGCGTTTTGCCCGTGGCCTTGCCTTGCTTGTTCAAACTTTGTTCCACAGCGCTCACCAAAGCTGAACCCACCACAACACCATCAGCATCTTTTGCAATAACTCGGGCCTGCTCAGCAGTCTTAACGCCGAACCCAACACAGATGGGAAGTGAAGTATGTTTGCGCAAGCGGTTCACGTTCTGCTTCACACTGTTTAAATCAGGCGCTTTTGTGCCAGTAATTCCAAGAACAGAAACATAGTAAACAAAACCGGATGTATTTTTGAATACTTTAGGCGCGCGCGCATCGTCAGTCGTCGGTGTGGCAAGCCGAATAAAATTCAAACCCGCACTCATCGCTGGAATGCAAAGCTCATCGTCTTCTTCAGGTGGCAGATCAACAATAATCAAACCATCAACACCGGCCCTCTTGGCATCAACCAGAAATTTCTCAACGCCATAAACATAAATCGGATTGTAGTAACCCATCAGCACAACAGGCGTATCATTGTCTCCAGAGCGAAACGCTTTGAGCATTTTTAAGGTTTTCTTCATCGTCTGGCCACCAGCCAGCGCACGAAGCCCCCCTGCTTGAATGGCAGGGCCATCAGCCATCGGATCCGTAAATGGCATGCCCATCTCAATCATATCAGAACCAGCCTTAGGCAAGCCCTGAATGATCTTAAGGGATGTCTCATAATCAGGATCACCCGCAGAAACGAATGTGACAAGAGCCGCACGGCCCTCTTCTTTCAACGCAGCAAAGCGGCGGTCAATACGGGTGCTCACAACTTCACTCCCAAAATATCTGCAACAGTGAAAATGTCTTTGTCGCCACGCCCGCACATATTCATCACCATCAAATGTTCTTTCGGCAATTTCGGAGCAATTTTCATGACATGAGCCAGCGCATGTGATGGCTCCAATGCCGGAATAATGCCTTCCAGTTTACAGCACAATTGAAACGCTTCCAAAGCTTCCTTATCGGTCGCTGAAACATATTGCACGCGCTTCATATCATGCAGCCAAGCATGCTCAGGCCCAATGCCCGGATAATCCAAACCTGCCGAAATCGAATGACCCTCAGTGATCTGGCCATCATCATCCATCAATAAATAAGTGCGGTTGCCGTGCAATATACCGGGCTTTCCACCGGTAATCGAAGCTGCGTGCTTTTTCTTCAAGCCATGTCCCGCTGCTTCAACACCGATAATTTCAACGGAAGCATCATCTAAAAACGGATGGAACAAGCCCATCGCATTTGATCCACCACCAATGGCCGCCACAAGCGAGTCAGGCAAACGGCCTTCGCGCTTCATCATCTGCACTTTGGTTTCTTTGCCAATCACCGATTGAAAATCGCGCACCATTTCAGGATAAGGGTGCGGGCCAGCCACAGTGCCGATGCAATAAAACGTGTCTTCCACATTGGCCACCCAATCACGAAGTGCCTCGTTCAAAGCATCCTTCAAAGTGCGCGAACCCGATTTTGCCGGAATCACTTTGGCCCCCAGCAACATCATGCGAAACACATTAGGCTTTTGGCGTTCAATATCCACCTCACCCATATAAACAATGCACTCTAAGCCAAAGCGCGCACAAGCCGTAGCCGTAGCTACACCGTGCTGGCCAGCACCAGTTTCTGCAATAATGCGCTTCTTGCCCATGCGCCGCGCCAATAAAATTTGGCCCATCACATTGTTAATCTTGTGAGCACCAGTATGATTGAGCTCGTCACGCTTCATATATATTTTTGCGCCACCCAAATGTTCAGTCAGGCGCTCGGCAAAATAGAGGGGTGATGGGCGGCCAACATAATGCTCCAGAAAATCATCAAGCTCGGCTTGGAATGATGGATCGGCTTTTGCATCCTTATAGGCCTGCTCCAATTGCAAAATCAGCGGCATCAAAGTTTCGGCCACAAAACGTCCGCCATAAATGCCAAACAGGCCTTTCTCGTCAGGGCCCGTGCGATAGGAGTTGGGAATTGCCGTCATGTTCGATCCTTAAAAACTAAACGCGTTCTAGCCGTTGCGCTTGGCCTGCTCAATGAATTTCCGAATGAGGATGGCATCCTTAATGCCGGGGGCGTTTTCAACCCCCGATGACACATCTACAATCGGCGCACCTGTCGTAGCGATAGCTTCTGCGACATTTTCTGGAGAAAGTCCGCCAGACAGCATGAACTGCCCTTTGATGTTATTCAATAGAGCCCAATCAAACGAAATCCCGTTTCCGCCTGGTAAAGCATCTTTCAAACTATCTGGTGCCTTGGCATCAAACAAAACCAAGTCAGCCCTGCCTTGATAACTCTCGGCTTTAACAACATCCAAAGCATCCCGAACCGCTATGGCCTTGATCACCTTCACACCCGTCAGCTTGGTTATTTCCAAAACACGGTTCGGTGTTTCATTACCATGCGCCTGAAAATAATCGGGCCGCATCCGCTTGGTAATCAGTTCCAACAACTTATCATCGGCATCAACAACCAATGCAACTACAGCAGCCTTGCCCTTGGCCATCTTGGCCAAAGCTGCTGCTTGTTCAACATTCACATTGCGGGGAGATTTAACAAAAAACACCAACCCCACCATATCAGCACCTGCATCAAGTGCAGCCATCAAGGTGAGGGGTTCAGATAACCCACAAATTTTAACGAGGGCCATTAGCGCAAGCTTTCCAAAATAGTTTGCGCAGCCAGAGCGGGATCAGCAGCGCCTGTTATCGCCCGTCCAATTACCAAAATATCCGCACCAGCACCGACAGCCGATTTCGGCGTGGCCACCCGCTTTTGATCATGGCTTGATGTATCAGCAGGCCGAATGCCCGGCACGACAGTTAAAAACTTAGCTGGCAGTTTGGCGCGAATATTTTGCAAATCCAGAGGACTGCACACCACGCCATCAAGCCCCGCTTGATGCGTCAACTCCGCCAAGCGCACAGCTTGATCATCGGTTTTTTGGTCACGCGCAAAACCAGCCGCCCATAGATCTTCATTTGACAGAGACGTCAAAATCGTCACTGCAATCAACTTCGTCTCAGGCCCAACGGCATCCCGCGCTGCCTTCATCATATCAAGCCCGCCAGTGGCGTGAACATTCGTGATTGCAGGAGCGGGTGCAAGCTTCAGCAAGGAACGCAAACCCTGCGCCACAGTGTTGGGAATATCATGCAGCTTCATATCCAAGAATATTGGAATGCCAGCCGTCCCCAATTCCTCATAGCCTTTAGCGCCATGGGCATAGAAAAACTCCATGCCAATTTTCAACATGCCCACATGTCCGGCAAGCTGCTTTGCGAGTTCCAGCGCACGGGCCAGTTCAGGTGTGTCCAAAGCCACGCAAATGGGATTCTTGAAAGTCATGAAATTGAACTAGCGCGAAATTCTCAACTGCGCAAATGCACCAATGTCGCCGCCGCCAAATCTTCTAAAGCCGTGCCGCAGGATTTAAATAGAGTAATCTCAGCCTCAGTTTTCCGGCCATGTACTTTGGCCCGGCAAAGTTCAAACAAATCGCCCTGCACATTCTTAAAATCAAAGCGCCCTTCGTCCCGCGCTTGGATCAAATCCCCTGCCTCAGCCAAGGCCCCCTCGCGCGTATCCACATAAACCCGCGCGGCGGCCACCGTATCGCCGTCTACCTCGCGCATTGATGGCTTAAACGCGCCTGCCAAATCCACATGCGTTCCGGGCTTTAACCAAGCGCCCCTAACAATGCCTGCGTTAGAACTGGTAATGCCCGAAATAATATCTGCTCGCCCCATGGCGTTTTGCAAATCTGAAACTGCCTCAGCCGCAAATCCCTGGCTAGCTAATTCAATCGCAACGCTTTGGGCTTTGGCCAAAGTGCGGTTGTAAATCAAAACTGTTTTAATGGGCCGCACGGAAGCATGAGCGCGCGCAAAATGCAGAGCCAGCGCACCAGCTCCAATAATCAGCAGACAAGAAGAATCTTTCCGCGATAAATAATCCGAAGCCAAAGCTGAAGCGCAAGCCGTGCGCCGTCTGGTCAGTTCCGTGCCGTCCATCGAACACACAGGCGTTCCCGTCTTATTGTCGATCAACATATAAGCAGCCTGAACTGTAGGAACACCCAAAGCGGCATTATCTGTCTTCACTGTCACTGTCTTAAGGCCCGTAAACTCTGCCCCCCAAGCAGGCATCAAAAGCAATGTCGTGGCAGGCCCGGTTTCATGGTGGTGGCGCATCGGCGTCTGAATCTCCGCTCGAAAACCCTCGCGCAAAGCCTCAACAATATCTTTGTAAGAAACCAGCCGCGCAATTTCGTCAGCCGAAATAAACTTCATGGCCCAATGTCGATGAAAGGTGAAAGCTCAGTAGAAGCGGAAACCGCAATAGGGTTCTTTGCAGTTTCTAATTCGCTTTGCAGACGTGCAATGTCGCGGGCCCGCTCGCGGGCTAATTTCCGGTGCTTGCCTTGCGCAAACCAACACATCGCCCAACCTACAACCAATCCAATAAACACGCCAACAATAAACAGCAGCCAAAGCGGCATCTCAATCGTCAGGAAGGGTGAGGTCGATGAAAATGGGTCAAGCGAAAGTCTTGTCCATTGTCTGTTGGCAACCGCAAATGAAATCACAATGATCGCAACAGGCAGCCAGATGATCCAACGCAGAATACGGCGCAAAAATTAGACCTTTTCTTTGGCAGTTGTGTCATTCAGGCGCGCGCGCAGTTCCTTGCCCGTCTTGAAAAACGGCACACGCTTTGGCGTCACTTCAACGCTCTCGCCCGTGCGCGGGTTGCGCCCCTGCCGTCCATCACGCTCTTTAACGGAAAAAGCCCCAAAGCCGCGCAGCTCAACGCGCGATCCACCTTTCATTGATTCAATAATTTCATCAAATATTTTATTCACAATGCGCTCTACATCGCGGTGATACAGATGTGGGTTTTTATCAGAAATTTTTTGAACGAGCTCAGACTTGATCATGATTTGGGTGTCCGATTTGAAAGAGGTGACGGGTCTTATAAGCTGGATAAGGAGTGCGTGCAACGTCAAGCTTTTAAATAATGCAATCGCAATTTAATTGGATGCGCGCCTCATTCTCTTTTTAACAAAAAAGCCAGCGCAGTTTCCCGCGCTGGCTCATCAAACTATAAATCGGAAATCTTACTCAGCTTCTTTCTTCTTCAAAGCAGCCTGCAAAATGTCACCAAGCGAAGCGCCTGAATCCGACGAGCCATATTGGGCCACGGCTTCGCGTTCATCGGCCATTTCCAGCGCCTTAATAGACACATTCACCTTGCGGGCTTTTGCATCCATAGCGGTGATCAATGCGTCGAACTTTTCGCCAACAGCGAAACGATCAGGGCGTTGGCCGTCGCGGTCACGGGCCAGATCGGCGCGCTTGGCGTAAGCGGTGATGTCGGTGCCAGAGATGCGCACTTCAATGCCGCCATCTTCAACTTTGAGAACTTCACAAGTGACTTTCGATCCCTTGCGCGGTGCACCACCGGTTGCAGGAGCCGAAGCACCTCCACCAGCAGACTTATAAGGAGCAGATGAAGCGCCTGCAGAACCTTCAGTCAATTGCTTGATGCCAAGTGAAATGCGTTCTTTTTCTTGGTCTACATCAAGAACAACGGCTTTCACCATATCGCCCTTTTTGTAATCCTTGATGGCTTCTTCGCCAGGACGCTTCCAATCGAGATCAGACAAGTGAACCAT